>JBMOJG010000442.1:0-3618 GCA_049316925.1 Alsobacter sp.
GTCGTTGGGCACCGCCTCGGTGAACACGTAGGAGAAGCGGCCGCGCGAGGCCCAGAGGATCGGCTCGGGCTTGGTGCCGAAGGCGAGCTTTGACAGGACATCGCCGCGGAACTCGACCATGAACTTGCGCACGCCGCGCGGCCGCGGCTGGCCGGGCTGGCCGCCATTGCCCAGCCGGGTGGCGACGACGCGGGCCAGCGACGAGGGATGCGGCTCGTCGGCGAGCCAGTGCAGGCGGTAGCGCAGCGCGATCTGGCGGCCGGCCACCGCCGGTTCCTCCGGCACCCACATGGCGCAGATATTGTCGTGGATCTCGTCGTTGGTCGGGATCTCGGTGAGCTGGATGGCGCCGCGGCCCCAGTCGCCGATCGGCTCGACCCAGGCGGAGGGGCGCAGCTGGTAGCGTACCCCGTCCTGGTAGTTGTCGAAGCTGCGGTCGCGCTGGCACAGGCCGAAGCCGCGCGGCGACTGGTCGACGAAGCTCGACACCATGGTGCGCGTCGGGTTGTTCAGCGGCCGCCAGATGTGCTCGCCCTTGCCGGTCCACATGGCGAGGCCGTCGCTGTCATGGATCTCGGGCCGCCAGTCGACGGCGGTGGGCTTGACGGTCTCCGAGTACCAGAACATCGAGGTCAGCGGCGCGACGCCGAGGCGATCGACTGGCTTGCGCAGGGTCAGCGACGCATCGATCTCCATCACCACACCCTTGGTCCGCGTCATGGCGAAGCGGTAGGCGCCGGTCAGGCTCGGCCCGTCAAGCAGGGCGTTGACGACGAGGGGCGCGTCCGGCGTCATCGCCGGCTCGAACCAGAAATCGATGAAGTCGGGGAACTCCTCGGGATTGGCGGTGCCGGGCCCCAGCGCCACGGCGCGGGCCGAGAGGCCGACCTGGCCGAGCTCGCCGACGGCGCGGAAATACGACGCGCCGAGGAAGGTCGCCCAGGGCTCCTGCTTCTTCCATTCGGCGTCGGTGCGCGCCTCGTGCACCCAGAATCCGGCGAAGGCCGAGGGCTCGGCCGGCAGCCGGCGGGCGACGTGGTCGGGGCCGCCCATGAACAGTGCGGGGTTGTAGAGGATCTCGCGCGCCGCACCCTTCTCGATCAGGAACATGCGCACGGTCTTGGGGAAATACATCCCGACATGCTGGAAGCTGACCGGGAAGGCGCTGCCGCCCTCGCCCCACAGCGCCGCATCGAGCCGGAAGCGCAGCTTGCCGTGGGCGTCGTAGTCGATCTTCTGCACGATCTCGGGGTTGGGCCGCGGCGGCGGCTCGTAGGGCCTCGTCGCGCGCTCGCGCGCCATGCGCTTCAGGGCCTCGAAGCTGAACGGCTGCGGCGGCCCAAAGGCGAGGCCCTGCGCGGGCTGCGCGCCCGCGGCGCCGATGCCGAGCGCGGTGGCGGCATTCACGGCGGCGGTCAGCTGGAGAAAACTGCGACGATCGAGGCTCATGACTGCTCGCATAATGGCGCGCGACTGCGGAACCGCAACGGGCCACGAGGGCTGATCAACAGGCTCCAGACCCCAAAGCGGTCTATCGCCGCGAAATGTGGCATGAAGCCGGCCGTAGGTTCAGTCCCGAACGCCACCGGCGACGCTGCGCCGCAGGCGTGTCAGCGGATCGGCTCGATGCTCGCGGCGCGCTGCATGAAGCGGTAGAGGCCATACATGGCCAGCGCCGTGAAGCCGCCCATCAGTACGTACTCGACCACCTTGCCGAGTTCGAACAGACCGGCCAGCGCCCAGCCGGCGGCAAGCGCCAGCGCGATCAGTTCCGTGCCGACGAGGATCGCCACGCTGATGAGCGTGATCAGGTTCGTCGTGTTGAGGGGGCGTTCGGCCACGCTGCGCTCCGGCGTCTCGGACAGGCCCGCCAGCGGCGGGGTCGGACGCCTGCGCGCCCGGTTCTGGCGACGAGGACTATATCGGCGCTCGCCGGCGTGCAAGGATCGCGGCGAACGTCCTCCCGCCCCGGCTGCCGCCCCGCATGACCCAGACGCCTGTCTTTTCCCGCGCAGCGGTGGCGGCGCCGCACGCTTTGGCGGCTGAAACCGGCCGCTCCATCCTGGCCGAGGGCGGCAATGCGGTGGAGGCGATGATCGCCATGGCGGCGACCATCGCGGTGGTCTACCCGCACATGAACGCCATCGGCGGCGACGGCTTCTGGCTGATCCGGGAGCCGGGCGGCAAGGTGCGGGCGATCGAGGCCTGCGGCCCCGCCGGCGAGGGCGCCACCATCGCGCGCTACCGCAAGGCGGGCCACGACACGATCCCGACGCGAGGGCCGGACGCTGCCCTGACGGTGGCGGGCGCGGTCGGCGGCTGGAGTGTCGCGCAGGAGCTGGCGACGACCTACCGGGGACGCCTGCCGCGCGACGTGCTGATGTCGGATGCGATCCGGCACGCACGCGAGGGCGTCGCGGTGTCGCCCTCCGAGGCGCGGACCACGCCCAATGCCCTTGCCGAGCTGGCGACGGCGCCGGGCTTCGCGGCCGCCTTCCTCGAGGACGGCAAGGTTCCGGCGGCCGGCACGCTGCGACGGGCACCGGTGCTGGCGGCGACGCTCGCGCAGCTCGCCCATGCGGGGTTCGACGATTTCTACCGCGGCGACATTGGCCGCGAGATCGGTGCCGACCTGGAGCGTATCGGTGCGCCGGTGACCCGGCGCGACCTGCAGACCTATCGGGCCCGGCAGGTGCGGCCGCTGTCGCTGCGGCTGCCCGGCGGCCTGACGCTGTTCAACATGCCGCCACCGACTCAGGGGCTGGCGTCGCTGATCATACTCGGCGTGTTTGCGCGCCTCGGCGTGTCTCGCGGCGAGGGCTTTGCGCATCTCCACGGGCTGGTCGAGGCGACCAAGCGGGCGTTCCGGATCCGCGACGCGGTGGTGACGGATCCTGCGTCTCTGCGCTTCGATCCGGACGACTACCTGACCGATACGCGGCTGGCCAAGGAGGCCGCGGCGGTCGCGGGCGACCGGGCAGCAGAGTTCCCCCTGGCCTGGGGCGAGGGCGACACCGTCTGGATGGGCGCCATCGACGCGACCGGTTTTGCGGTCTCCTACATCCAGTCGACCTATTGGGAATACGGATCGGGCTGCGTGCTGCCGGCCACCGGGGTGCTGTGGCAGAACCGCGGCATCGCCTTCTCGCTCGACGAGGATGCCGTCAATCCGCTGCTCCCGGGGCGCAAGCCGTTCCACACCCTCAACCCTCCGCTGGCGGTGGCCGACGACGGGCGGGTGATCTCCTACGGCTCGATGGGTGGCGACGGACAGCCGCAGTTCCAGGCCACGGTGCTGAGCCGCTATCTGTTCGGCATGGGTCCGGCGGAGGCCGTCGACGCGCCGCGCTTCCTGCTCGGCAAGACCTGGGGCTCGGCCTCCACCAGCCTGAAGCTCGAGAACCGGTTCGACCCCGCGCTGGTGCGGCAGCTGGAACGCGCCGGCCATGTGGTCGAGGTGCTGCCCGACGGCTATTCGGACACGCTCGGCCATGCCGGCCTGCTGGTCCGCTCGGCCCGCGACGGCGCCGTGATGGCGACGCATGACCCCCGTTCCGACGGCGACGCCGCCGGCCTCTGACGTCCAACACCCTTTCGACACCCGAACGAGAGACCGCC
>JBMOJG010000443.1:0-3588 GCA_049316925.1 Alsobacter sp.
CGTCAGGATGGCAAGCTTGTGGGCGGTGTCGAAGCCGCCGACGTCGAAGGTCGGGTCGGCCTCGGCATAGCCGAGCCGCTGGGCATCGGCCAGGCAGGCCTCGAAGGTCAGCCCCTCGGTTTCCATCCGCGACAGAATATAATTGCAGGTGCCGTTGAGGATGCCGGAGACGCGGGTGACGCGGTTGCCGGCGAGCGACTCGCGCAGCGTCTTGACGATCGGGATGCCGCCGGCGACGGAGGCCTCGAAGAACAGGCCGACGCCGTGCGCCTCGGCCCGCCGCGCCAGCGCCTCACCATGCGCCGCAAGCATCGCCTTGTTGGCCGTCACGACGGGCGTAGCGTGATCGAGCGCCAACTCTACAGCTTCGAGCGCAACTCCACCGGCTCCGCCCATCAGCTCGACGAACACGTCGATGTCGTGGCGCGCCGCCATCTCCACCGGATCGTCGAACCAGGTCACCCCCGACAGATCGACGCCCCGATCGCGGCTGCGGTCCCGCGCACTGACCGCGACGACGCGGATCTCGCGCCCGCAGCGGGCGGCGAGCGTCGCGCGGTGGGTCTCCAGAAGACGCACCAATGCGGCGCCCACGGTGCCGAGGCCGGCAATCGCGACGCGCAGGGGCTTCACCATGGACGAGGACCTTCAGGAAAGCCGCCGGCTCAGCCCCGGGCGGCAAGCGGGACGACGTTGTGCAATGTTTTGTCCCCGGTTTCAAGGAACCGGCGGACATTGCGGGCCGCCTGGCGGATGCGCTGCTCGTTCTCCACCAGGGCGATGCGAACATAGTCGTCGCCATGCTCGCCGAAGCCGATCCCGGGGGCGACGGCCACCGACGCCTTCTCGACCAGCAGCTTGGAGAATTCGAGGCTGCCCAGGGCCCGGAACGGCTCCGGTATCTTCACCCAGGCGAACATCGAGGCCTGCGGCGGCGCGAACTCCCAGCCGGCCCGGGCGAAGCTGTCGACCAGCGCGTCGCGACGCTTCCTGTAGGTCTCGCGCATCTCCCTGATGCAATCGTCGGGGCCGTTGAGGGCGGCGGCGGCGGCCACCTGCACGGGCGTGAAGGCTCCGTAGTCCAGATAGCTCTTGACCCGCGCCAGCGCGGCGCAGAGCCGCTCGTTGCCCACGGCAAAGCCCATGCGCCAGCCGGCCATGGAGAACGTCTTCGAGAGCGACGTGAACTCGACGGTGACGTCCATGGCGCCCGGCACCTGGAGCACCGACGGCGGCGGGTTGGCGTCGTCGAAATAGACCTCCGCATAAGCGAGATCCGACAGCAGGATCAACTCGTGCTTGCGGGCGAAGGCGACGAGGTCGCGGTAGAAGTCGAGGGTCGCCGTGTAGGCGGTCGGGTTGGCCGGATAGCAGGTGACCAGCGCGATCGGCTTGGGGATGGAGTGGATCACGGAGCGCTCGAGCGCCCGGAACATCTCCTCGTTCGGCTCGGCGGGGACCGAGCGGATCACGCCGCCGGCCATCAGGAAGCCGAACGCATGGATCGGGTAGCTCGGATTAGGCACCAGCACCACGTCGCCCGGCGCGGTGATCGCCTGGGCCATGTTGGCGAAGCCCTCCTTCGATCCCAGCGTGGCGATGACCTGGGTGTCGGGATTGAGCTTCACGCCGAAGCGGCGCGCGTAATAGCCGGCCTGGGCGCGGCGCAGTCCGCCGATGCCCTTGGAGGCCGAATAGCGGTCGGTCCGCGGCTTGCCGGCCGTCTCAACCAGCTTGTCGATGACATGCTTGGGAGCGGCCAGGTCCGGATTGCCCATGCCGAGGTCGATGATGTCGGCACCGCCGTTGCGGGCCTGCGCCTTGATGCGGTTGACCTGCTCGAACACATAGGGGGGCAGGCGCTTGATGCGGTGAAAGTCGGTCATGGTTCCTGTCCTGCATGCGGGCACGGAGCGGTCAAACCACCGATTCCTGCCGCTGGCGCGGTCTGCCTCTTTACACCCTCGTTCCAGGCTTGGCACGTCCCCCGGCGCGTGCCGGTGCGGGACCTTGGTCGAACCCGGTCAGCCGCCGGGACGGGCCGGCTGTCCGAGAGGCCGCACGGCCGGTCTTGCAATGGCGCGGTCATCGGGCTTGGACTTTGCACCGGGCTTGGACTTTGCATCAGGCTTGGGCTTTGCATCAGGCTTGAGCTTTGCACCGGGGGTCGGCCTGCGGCCGGCGACATCGTGGCGGCGGCGGGTCGACTCCATCTCCGCCTCGAGGCTCTTCACCTCGTCGGCCGTGCGAACCTTGGTGCCGCGCGCCGGCGGCACCACGCCGACAGGACGATAGTCCATGGTGGACGGGCGGCTCTTCTTCACGAATTCGGCCGGCTCCGGAACCGTCGTGGTGATGCTGAACTTGTCGGTGAATGGGCGCAGCGCATCGGTCTCCGCGGCAGGCTGCTGCGCCTCGCCGGTTACGATCGTCAATCCAAGCACGGTCATCGCGCCGAGGAGGCGGAGAGCCCCTCGCGAGCAGCGGGCGGTTGCGTCATGCAGGTGATCGAACATGCCGTGTATGGCCTTTGACGAATTTCTTTGCGCAGATCGCACGGCTAAAGCGTTAATATGGTCAAAACAGGATCGGTGCGGCAAGCGACGCCCGAACGCAACAGGGAAGCGACGCCATGCAGGGTGGGCACGACAGCGCCGAGAGCAAGGTGCCGCTTCCCAATGTCGAGGCCCTCGCCGCCAATGGTGCGCGACTGCTCGACGAATTGGGACGGGCCACCGCCGCCGCCATGCGGCCCGTCGAACAGGGTCTGGTGAAGCCCGGCGTATCGGAAGAGGTCAGCGACGTCGTCAAGACGCTCGGCAATGTCGTCGAGCACTGGGCGATGGACCCGCAGCGCGTGGTCATGGCGCAGGCCAGCCTGACCAAGGGATTCCTCGACCTGTGGACGACGACGTTGCGCCGGATGCAGGGCGAGGCTGTCGCGCCGGTTGCCGAGCCGGATCCCTCGGACCGCCGCTTCCGCGATCCGGACTGGTCCGAGAACCCGGTCTACGACTTCATCAAGCAGGCTTATCTGATCACGTCGCGCTGGGCCGAAGAGGTGGTCAAGGATGCGGACGGCGTGGATCCCCATGTCCGCCACAAGGCCGAGTTTTATGTCCGGCAGATCGCCAGCGCGCTGGCGCCGAGCAATTTTGTCGTCACCAACCCCGAGTTGATGCGCGAAACGATCCGCGAGAACGGCGAGAACCTCGTACGGGGCATGAAGATGCTGGCCGAGGACATTGAAGCCGGACAGGGAACGCTCAAGCTACGGCAGACGTCGGGGCAGTTCGCGGTCGGCCGCGACCTGGCGGTTACGCCCGGCAAGGTCGTGTATCGCAATGATCTGATGGAGTTGATCCAGTACGAGCCGACGACCGAGACGGTGTTCCGCAGGCCGCTGCTGATCGTTCCGCCCTGGATCAACAAGTTTTACATTCTCGATCTCAACCGGGAGAAGTCGTTCATCCGCTGGGCCGTGGCGCAGGGCCTGACCGTCTTTGTCATCTCGTGGGTCAATCCGGACGAACGGCAGGCGACGAAGAGCTTCGAGGACTACATGCGCGAGGGCATTTTCGACGCCCT
>JBMOJG010000444.1:0-3587 GCA_049316925.1 Alsobacter sp.
GAAGCTCGACGGCGATGAAAGTGCCTGGAAGCGCCGCCTGCTCATCATCGAATTTGGCATCGTTTCGTCTCCCTTTTCCGGTTCACTGGCATCATGGCGCGCCCTCTGTGGACGCGGCGAAGTCTGGGAACAAGCAGGCCACACGATGTCCCTGACCGCTTCCCACATCAACAAGACTTGGCACACCCGAGCCGCATTCGGACCTGGCCTTGAAACAGCGTGTCTTGAATGCGCAGCCCACTGGCGGATCAAGCGGGTCCGGCGGGTCGCCCCGAAGCACAATCCGACCGCGTGCGTGCCTGCGCGCCGGATCAGGTAGCGGCACTGCCGAGAGCAGCGCCTGCGTGTAGGGGTGTCGTGGAGAGCGGAAGATCTGTGCGGTCGAGCCCATCTCGACAATCCGGCCGAGATACATAACGGCCACGTCGTGGGCTATGTGGCGGACAACGCCAAGATTATGGGAGATGAACAGATAGCTAAGCGCTTCCTTGCGCTGTAGGGCCTTCAACAGGTTGAGCACCTGCGCCTGGATTGATACGTCAAGCGCCGATACGGCCTCGTCGAGGATCAGCAGGTCCGGCTTCAGGGCAAGGGCCCGGGCGATGGCAATGCGCTGGCGTTGGCCGCCCGAGAACTGTCCCGGCCGCAAGTCCAATGCCTCGCGTGGAAGGCCGACCTCGTGCAGCAACTCGCCGATGCGGCCAGGCTCATAGCAATCGTGGATCTTCAGGGGCTCGGCGACGATGTCGTGTAGTGAAAATCGCGGGTCCAGCGAGGCGTAGGGGTCCTGGAACACCACCTGGATGTTTCGGCGGAAGGCGCGGCGGGTCCTGGCTGACAAGGAGAGAAGGTCAGTGCCGCGAAACCGGACGGAACCTCCGCTTGCTTCAGTCAGCCCCAGGACGGTTCGACCCAGGGTCGACTTCCCGCAGCCGGATTCGCCGACAAGCCCGAGCGTGCGGCCGGCCCTGACTTCGAACGATACGCCATTGACTGCCCGCAAGACGTCTCGGCCCCAGCCCGATCGTCGGCGGACACGGAACTCAGTGATAAGATTTTCGACCTGCAGGACCGAAGCGGGTCCAGCGCCCGAGGAAGGCAACTCCGAACGCCTGTCGGTCGCCGCATTCATGGTGCGCCGTTCTTGTTCTGCACCGCTTGGCGCAGCGTCTTCGACCAAGAGACCGTCTCCCCGACGTGATGGCAGGCGGACGCGTGGGTCTGCGACACGCGAACCTGTTCAGGACGTACCGTCGCACACGCTTGATCGCCCGTCTTCATCTCGCAGCGGGGATGGAAGACACACCCGGCTGGTCGCTTGGTCACGGCCGGGGGCTGTCCAGGAATTGCGTAGAGGTCCTGACAGTCATCGTCGATCGATGGCAGGCTGCGCATCAGCCCGATCGTGTAGGGATGCGACGGAGACGCGAAGATCTCTTGAACCGTTCCTGTCTCGACGATCTGTCCGCCATACATGACAGCCACGCGATCGGCGTTTTCGGCGATAAGGCCGAGATCGTGGGTGACGAGGAGCATGGCGGCACCGGTCCGCGCACGCGCCTGCCCCAGGACGTCCATGATCTGGGCCTGGACAGTGACGTCGAGAGCCGTTGTCGGCTCATCCGCAATCAGGACCTTGGGCTCGTTGGCAATCGCCATGGCGATCATCACCCGTTGCCGCATGCCGCCGGAATACTCGTGCGGATACTGCATGATCCGGCGTTCTGGATCAGGGACGCCGACGAGACGCAAAAGCTCAATAACCCGCGATTCAATCTCTGCACGGCCAAGGCTGGTCTGATGCAGCCGGATGGCGGTGGCGATCTGGCTGCCGACAGACAGAACGGGGTTCAGTGACGTCATCGGCTCCTGGAAGATCATCGCGATGTCGCGCCCCCGCACCTCGCCCCGGAAAGTCGTATGGCCGGCGTCATAAAGGTCGCGCCCTCCCAACACGATGCGCCCCCCTGTAACCGCCGCGGAACCCGACGACAGCAGCCCCATCAGCGCCAACATGGTGATGCTCTTGCCTGATCCTGACTCGCCGACGATGCCCAGAACCTCCCCGGGAAAAAGGTCGAAGCTCAGGTCGTCCACGGCGGCGGCCGGTGCGTCGCCCGTGACGACATTGACCGTCAGATTGGTGACTCTGAGGATGGGGGCCCCTGCCGAAGCGGTCATCGCCTGCTCATCAGACTGAAGGGACGCGGGAGGCGGCCGCGTCGCCTTCACCATCGTGCGTGAACCGCTGGCTGATGAATTGCGTCCCAGCCACCAGCGAAAAGATGACAAGGCCCGGTAGGACGGAAAGCCATGGGCTGAGCTCCAGATAGAGCTGGCCCTCATTGATCATCAGTCCAAGGCTGGGCAGTGGCGGTTGCACCCCTAATCCCAGATAGCTCAGCGATGCCTCCAGAACGATGATCTGCCCGAACTCGAATGACGCAATGATCGCCATGTTCGGCAGGACGTTCGGAAGAAGGTGCTTGCGGATATTCCAGGTTGGTGTCGCGCCTTGGGTCACCGCTGCTAGCACGAATTCTCGCTCACGAAGAGACAGCGCCATGGCGCGCGCGAGGCGGCCATAAGTGACCCAGCTGGTCAGTCCAAGCAGCAGAGTCAGCATGCCGACGCTCGAGCCGAACACGGCGGCGGCGGCGATCAGCAGGAGCACACGTGGAATGGCGAGCTGCAGGTCTGCCAGCCCCATGATCACGGCTTCGATTGGCCCTCTGAAAAACCCGGCGACGAGACCAAGCGCAACGCCCATCGTCATGCTGATGGCCACGGCCACCAGGGAAATGACAAGGGATACCCGTGCCGCCAGCGATAAGCGGCTGAGGTAGTCACGGCCGAGCGCGTCGGCACCGAGCCAATACTGTCGGTCTGCAACGGTTGTGAACGGTTCGACCAGGCCCGCGCCGAGATCCTGATCGTAGGGCGCATAGAACGGAAGAAGGGGCACTGCAAACGCAACGGCGAGAAAGGCTAAGAGGAAAAGCGATCCCAGACCGAAATCGAAAGTTAGCCGTCGCCGCCGTATGCGGCTCATGATAGCCGCACCCGGGGATCGAGCACGGCGTAGAGCAGGTCCACCAGCAGATTGAGCAGGACGAAAATCAGCGATGTCACGAGGATGCCTGCGACAATCACCGGATAGTCGCGTTGACTGACCGCCTGGACGATCAGGCGACCGACGCCGGGCCAGGAGAACACGGTCTCGGTGACGACTGTGCCTCCAAGCAGGACGCCGAGGTTGAGGCCGGCAATGGTCACCATCGGCAGCAGCACGTTGGGAAGGATCTCGCGGATCAGGACGCGCGTTCGCTTCTCACCCTTGGCATAGGCCGTCCGAACGTAATCATGGCTCTGTTGCTCGCGGAACGAGGCATCGAGCAGCCGAAGGTAAAGCGCAAGTTCGTAGGTCCCCAGCGTCAGGGCCGGCAAAACCAGGTTCGCCATGGTCCCGCGTCCGAGTGACGGCAGCCAACGCAATGAGACGCTGAATGCCAGGATCAGCAGAAGGCCAAACCAGAACGTCGGGATCGCCTGACGGACGAGCGCCAGCCAAAGGACACATCGACGCA
>JBMOJG010000445.1:0-3576 GCA_049316925.1 Alsobacter sp.
GGCAGTCCCGGCGCGCAGCTATCTCGGAGCCTCCCGCCTCGGTGTCGCCTGCGATCGCACGCTGCAGTTCGAGTTTACGGATACGCCCCGTGACGCGGGCGCGGGTCTCGACGGCAAGACGCTGCGCATCTTCGAGATCGGTCACGCTCTCGAAGAAGTCGCCATTCGCTGGCTGCGTGCAAGCGGCCTCGATCTCGTCACGCGCAGCAAGGACGGCGGACAGATCGGCTTCTCCGTCGCGGGCGGCCGCATGCGGGGCCATGTCGATGGCGTGGTGTTCGGTGCGCCCGACATGCCGACGCTAAAGGTCCCGGCCCTTTGGGAATGCAAGACGATGAACGCCAAGGCGTGGCGCGAGACCGTCGCCAAGGGCGTCGTTCTCGCGAAGCCGATCTACGCGGTCCAGATCGCGATCTACCAGGCCTATCTTGAGCCCGCGCTGCCGGGCGTTTCCGAACACCCCGCGCTCTTTACCGCCATCAACAAGGACACCGCTGAACTTCACCACGAGCTCGTCCCCTTCGACGCCGGGCGGGCTCAGGCCGCGAGCGACCGCGCCGTGCACATCCTGCGCGCGACCGACGCGCACGAATTGCTGCCGCGCATCACGCACGACCCCACACACTTCGAGTGCCGCTTCTGCCCATGGGCCGAGCGTTGCTGGAGGCTGCCCGGATGAGTGACGACGGCATCCTGCACTTCAACCCGTGGATGGACTTCAACGACTGGCAACCGTCCGAGAACCCGTTCGGCTGCGATCCTGACCCCGACCAGATCGGCATCTTCCTGGAGTCCGTCTTCAGCTGGTGCGAGGGGCTGATCCCGCTGCGCAGCTTCGTCGACAAGGGCCAGGGCCGGGACGGCAAGCCGCACAACATCTGGATCCCGGCGGACGACACTGCGCCCGAGAAGCTCGCAACCTTCGCCGCATGGGCTAACCGTGAGGGGGCAGCCGTCTATGTCATCCCCGGCACCGTCGCCGAGCAGGGCCAGGCCCGCGCCGCCGATGTGCTGCAGATGCAGGCCCTTGTCGTCGATCTCGACGCGGGCGACATCCCGGCCAAGCTTGACCATGTCACCCGCCACCTCGACACGCCCACGCTGATCATCGAAAGCGGCGGGCGCACGCCAGAGGGTGCGGCGAAGCTCCATGTCTGGTGGAAACTGACCGAGCCTGCAGAGAGAGAGCAGCTGGCCACCCTCTGCCGCCTGCGCGGCGACATCGCGGTCAAGGTCGGCGGTGACACGCATTTCCGTTCGGCCCACCAACCGATCCGGGTGCCGGGCACGGTCTATCACAAGCATGGCCACCAGCGCCTCGTGCAGATCCGCGAACATCGCGACGTCGAGGTGGACCTCGCGGATTTCGCCGAGCGGGTCGCCGAGATGCCACCGCTGCCGGGCGTGGGCTTTGCCAGTGACCAGTCTGCCGCACCCATGAAGCCTACCATCGACGCGGTGCTTACCACGCCAGTGCGCGAAGGCGCGGTCGACGACTGGTCCCGGTTCCAGGGGGTCAGCGCCGCGATCGGCCATTACATCCGTCTGGTGCACGAAGGCCGCCTCGACCCCTTCGCGGGTTGGGAGGCGATCTGCGGCTACAACGCCGCCATGCTGCGCCCGTCCTGGCCGCTCGATCGGCTGCTGGCCGAGGCCGAGCGTCTCTGGGCGCTGCACATGAAGCGCAATGGCCCACCGCTGCTGCGCACGGCCCGAACCGACGCGTCCACCAGCCCGCTGCCGACCTTCAGTCTCGGCGCGCTGCTCGACGACCAGAGCCCGATGCCGGTCGACATCATTGCGCCGCGGGTGCTGACGCCGGGCGGCATGCTGGTGCTCGGCGGCGCGTCGAAGGTCGGCAAGAGCGACTTCCTGATCTCGTGGCTTGTGCACATGGCGGCGGGCGTGCCCTTCCTCGGCTTCACGCCGCACCGGCCGCTTCGCGTGTTCTATCTGCAGGCGGAGATCCAGTATCACTACCTGCGCGAGCGGATGCAGCACATCGCGTTGCCCGCTGACGTGATCGCAGCCGCGCGCCGCACCTTCGTCGCCACACCGAAGCTGAAACTGCTGCTCGACGCGGAGGGCGTCGCCCGTGTCGCGGAGGCGATCAAGGCCGCTTTCGGCGACGCGCCGCCCGACATCATCGTTATCGACCCGATCCGGAACCTCTTCGATGGCGGACCCGAGGGCGGCGGCGAGAACGACAACACCGCCATGATGTTCTTCCTGAAGGACCGGGTGGAGCTCCTGCGCGAGGCGGTCAATCCGGACGCGGGCGTCATCCTCGCCCACCACACCCGCAAGGCCACCAAGCACCAGGTCAAAGACGATCCCTTCCTCGCCCTCTCCGGCGCCAGCGCGCTGCGGGGCTTCTACACCTCGGGACTGCTCATGCACCGGCTGGACGAGGACAGCACCGTCCGCAGGCTCGAGATCGAACTGCGCAATGGCCCCGCGCTGCCGGGCAAGCTCATCGACAAGGTGAAGGGCGAATGGGTCGAACTGAACCCGATCAACGAGCGCCTGGTGCGCAAGGAGGTCGGCGCAAAGCTCGATGCCGAACGGCTGCGCAAGCATGACGTCATCCTTGGCATGCTGCTGGATGAGGCGGCCAGCGAACGCCTCTACACAGCAATGCAGTTCGCCGAGACCTTCGAGAACCGGGGCGGTCTTGGCAGCAAGCACACGATCCGCGAGCGGCTCAGCGTGCTGGCGACCAAAGGCTTCGTGAAGTTCCTGCGCGACCCCACGGGGTTCGGCTTCCCCGTCACCCGGTCGCGGTTCGGCTATCTCTGCGTCGAGGGCATGCAGTTCGGCGCACCCCCCGATCATGTCGATCCGGCTACCGGCGAGGTGACGACAGAGGCCCGCCCGGTGCTGCCCAGCCACTTCAAATGCCCCCAATCCGGGCTCGGCCTGCAGGTCGAAAATCCCGCCGTCTGGGTCTACCCGGACGGGCTCGAGGATGACCTCACTCATATCAGTGAGGCCTGGCTCATATGACTTCACCAACTGTGCACTCAACAAAATCAATGGGTTACGGGGAAATAAGAGTTAGGCCTCCAACTCATGCTCGAAGACTTCATGAAGTCTTTTTCATCAATGATTTCAGCTATTTGTCCTGTGCGGAACAGTTAGGTGTCAAACCCCCATACTACGTATGGGAGGGCCACCCCACAGGGTTGGCCACTCATCCCACACGTCCGGGTCAGCCGCGCGCGCCACCGTGACGGCCTGTTGTGCTTCCCGATCCGACGACGGCGGCCCTGTACCGCCAAGCACCAGACCGCCGTCGTCTTCCACAACAACAGGCCACCGGCAAAGGAGACCCATCATGGCTCAGCCGACTCTGATCCGGAATTTCGACGGCGCAATTTCTGAATCGCTGCCGCTCGACACGCCCCGCGACCGCTGCATTCTCGCCCTCGACCTCGGCACCTCGACCGGCTGGGCGATCCGCGGACATGACAATCTGATCACCAGCGGAACCGTCTCGCTGCGTCCCGGCCGCTTCGACGGCGGCGGCATGCGCTATCTGCGCTTCACCAACTGGCTGACCGAAATCAACCGGCT
>JBMOJG010000446.1:0-3573 GCA_049316925.1 Alsobacter sp.
AGGCGCGCCCGGTCGTGCCGTAGCTGTAGGCTTCCTCATAATGCGCATTGGTGACGTTCTCGGCGCGGGCATAGAGCTGCCAGGTGGCGTCGAGATCGTAGCGGGCCCACAGGTCGAGGCGGGCATAGGGCGCAAGACGGACCCGGCTGCCGAGATTGTAGTCCGGCCGCGGACCGACCATCAGCACCCTGCCCTCGATCTCGAGCTTGGGCACGCCGGAGTAGATCAGCCCGACGCTGCCCTTGTTGCGCGGCCGGCGCAGCAGGCTCAGGCCCGTTTCGAGATCCTTGGCGATCATGAACGTGTAGGTGCCGCGCGCGCGCCACTCGCCCGGGACCAGCGCGAGGTCGGCAGAGGCCTCGACGCCCTTCGTCTCGGCCCGGCCGACATTGTAGTACTGCGCCTGGTAGACCGGGAAAAAGGCGAGGTCGCGGAACTCGATCAGGTTGCGATACCGGTTCCAGAACACGCCGGCGGACAGTTTCAGCCTGTTGTCGAAGGCGAACTGGTCGATGCCGGCGTCGATGCCGAGGCTCTCCTCGGGCTGCAGGTTGGCCCCGCGCGTCGGATCATAGGGGTTGTAGAGCTGGTACAGCGACGGCGCCTTGGCGCCGGTGCCGATGCTGGCCCGCAGCTTGGTGTTGGTCTCCCGAAGGTCATAGGCGGCCGTCGCCCGCCACGTGGTGAACGTGTTGTCGGCGACGTCGTCGACGCGGCCGCCCAGCGACAGGTTCAGCCGTTCGCCGACCGGCAGCTGCCACAGCGCGAAGAGCGCGTTGGTGGTCTGCCTGGCATCGACGTCCCGGACCCGCAGCGCCGCGCCGCGCGGCAGAGGCTGGTTCCAGATCGCCGCCGTCTCGGTCTCGGTGCGGGCACCGAACACCAGCAGCCCGTAGGTGCCGAGCTTCAGGTCGTTCTGCAGCTCGGCGCCATAGCGGTTGCTACGATAGTCGGACGCGAAGGGCGGCGAGTAGCCTTCGCCGGAAAAGCCGTAGTTGCGGTCGGTCCGGCCGCCGAAGACGGTGAGGCTGGTCTTGAGGACGCCGCCGAAGCTGACCAGCGAGCCCTTGGTCCAGCCCTCGCTGACCAGCGACCGCTGGCGGTTGAACCGGTCGTCCGCACCGAATCCGTCAAAGGCGATGTTGGACATATAGGTCGTCGCACCGGCCTCGATCTCGACGCCGTCGACGGGACGCCAGCCGATGCGGGCGCTGCCGGCAAGGCGGCGGGTCGGATCGTTCTCCAGCGGGGCGATGAGGGTTGTGGACAGCCGGCCGAGGCGGTAGCCGAAGCGGGAGAAGCCGGCCGAATCCAGGCCATTGAGGGAGAAGGCGTAATTGACCGTCTCCGTCGATCCCGACAGGCTGGCGCGGATGCCCTTGGAGCCGTAGCTGCCACCTTCGACGGCAATCGACGCGCGCGGCGCGCCTGCACCCTTGCGGGTGATGACATTGATGACGCCACCCATGGCGTCGGAGCCATAGAGCGCCGACTGCGGTCCGCGCAGCACCTCGATGCGCTCGATATCGGTGGCGCCGAAGGCACCGAAATCGAACTCGCCGCCGATCGCCGTGGAATCGCCGACGCGGATGCCGTCGACCAGGATCAGGGTCTGGCCCGGATTGGAACCGCGGATGGTGATGTTGGTCACCGCGCCGACGCCGCCGGATTCGGAGACGTCGACGCCCGGCAGGGCGCGGAACACCTCGGCGATGGACCGGGCGCCTTTCTCCTGGATTTCCTCTGCACGGATGACCGAGATCGCGCTGCCCGAGCGGGCAATCTCCAGCGGGGAGCGGGTGGCGGTGACGACGATCTGGTTGTCAGGAGTGGTCTGGGCGGCGGCCGGGGCCGTCGCGAGAATCAGGGCAAGCGGGATCAAGGCACCGGCCACATCGGGCAGGCGCCGCAGGACTGCGGGCATCAGTGTCCTCCATCCGTCCCTCCGACGGATCCGGGTTGCGGGGACACTGGCCGGTCTCCTGGCTCACGGATCGTCGCCCGTCTCCGCCTTCCCGGGGGCCGAAGCCGCCAGTGGCCGATGGAGGGGGCTCACCGCTTACAGTTGCGGGGGCAGCTGTGGACTGGGACCTGCCCGCGAGGGGCCTGTCCGCACCACATTCCCGTTTCACCCCAGGCTTTCATCCGGGGCACCAGTGCTTTCCGACTCTTAGGGGGTGCGCTGCGCGACGGCAATCGCTAGTTTTGCCTTGAGTTGGTCGCGTTTTTGCCGGAGTTGCCATGTTGCGTCGCCTGCCAGCCGCCCTGTGCGCAGCCATCCTCGGGCTCATGGCAACGACCGCGATGGCGCAGTCCAAGCGCGTGGTGTCGGCCAATCTGTGCACCGACCAGCTGCTGCTGGCGCTCGCCGACCGCAGCCAGATTGCCTCGCTGTCCCCCTTCGCGACCGACCGGGCCCTGTCCTATCTGGCGGCCCAGGCGGACGGGCTGCCGCTGAACCGCGGCACAGGCGAGGACGTGGTGCGGCTCGGCGCCGATCTGGTGCTGCTGGGACCGTATGACAGCGGCGCGACGCGCGGGCTGATCGCCCGGCAGGGGCTGGCCATGCTGGTGCTGGGGCCTTGGACCGGGCTGGCCGAAGGGCGCGAGCAGATTCGCGCTCTGGCGCAACGGCTGGGGCATCCCGAGCGGGGCGAGGCGCTGGTCGGCAGGATCGACGCCGCACTGGCAACGCTCGCCGGCACTGTGCCGGCCGGACGCAGCGCGCTGGTCCTGCACCGCCGGTTGTTCGTATCCGGGCAGAAGTCGCTCACCACCGAGGTGCTGACCGCCGCGGGCTTCGCCGACGCGACGGTGCCGCTCGGCCTGCAGCGCGGCGGCTTTGTCACGCTGGAGCGATTGCTGAAGGCCAAGCCGGACTATCTGGTCGTGTCGCCGGCCGACGAGACGACGCAGGACCAGGGTTCCGCCCTGCTGGTGCATGACGCGCTGAAGCGGATGTACCCGCCGGAGCGCCGGCTGGTGGTGCCCGACCGGCTGACGATCTGCGGCGGGCCGGCGACGGTCGAACTGATCGAGATGCTGGGACGCGAGATCCGCGCCAAGGTGCGCGAATAGCCAGTTTGCGGTGCCGGCAGGCGCCCGTTTCCTGGCGCCGCCTGATCAGCCGGCGGAGGCGGCGCGCTCGGCGCGCTTGCGATCGTTGGGGTCGAGCCAAACCTTGCGCAGGCGGATCGCCTTGGGGGTGACCTCGACCAGCTCGTCGTCCTGGATGTAGGCCAGCGCCTTTTCCAGCGTCATACGGATCGGCGGGGTCAGACGCACAGCCTCGTCCTTGCCGGCGGCGCGGATGTTGGTGAGCTTCTTGCCCTTGAGCAGGTTGACCTCGAGGTCATTGTCGCGGCTGTGCTCGCCGACGATCATGCCCTGGTAGATCTTCCAGCCGGGCTCGATCATCATCGGGCCGCGGTCCTCGAGATTCCACATCGCGTAGGCAACAGCCTCTCCGATGTCGTTGGAGATCAGCACGCCGTTGCGCCGGCCGGCGATGTCGCCCGTCCACGGCGCGTAGGCATGGAACAGCCGGTTCATGATGGCGGTGCCGCGGGTGTC
>JBMOJG010000447.1:0-3562 GCA_049316925.1 Alsobacter sp.
CAAGCTGTTGATGTCTGAGGACATCGGCCCCGAAACCCTGTTCGAGCGTGACCCCAAGCGACTCATACCGCCGCTGCACGGGGCGCTGCTGAAAAACGAGCAGGATGTGCATCTGTTCGAGCGCATTGCCTTCATGGCCCGGCGCGAGAAGCGCTGAGGCCTGTTGCCGGCCGGCTGGCCGGAGGCTAGCCTCCGGGGATGAAACGTCTGGTCATCTTCCGCCACGCCAAGGCCGTCCCGCACAGTGATGCGCCGGATTTCGACCGTGCGCTCAACGCGCGGGGTCTCGAGGATGCGCGCGCCACGGGGGCCTATCTGGCCACCGAACTGCTCATTCCCGACCTGGCCCTGGTGTCGCCGGCGCTGCGCACGCGCCAGACCTGGGAGCAGGCTTCCGCGTCGCTGCCAGGCACGCCGGTGCGATCGGAGGCCAGCATCTATGATGCCGAAACCTCGACATTGCTGAAGCTGGTGCGCGGCATCGATGACAAGGTCGGCTGTGCGATCCTGGTTGGCCACAATCCCGGCCTTTCGGAGCTCGCCGAGCAGCTGACCGGGCATGGCGACCGCTATGCCTTCGCCCGCCTGCGGACCAAGTTTCCCACATCCGCCGTCGCGGTCATCGATATCCCGGCCGAGAGCTGGACGGAAGCCGCGCCGCGCTGCGGGCGGCTCGACCGCTTCGTGACGCCGGAGGGAGAGGATGACTGAGGGGCTCGATTGTCGGGCCGTGCATCCCCATCTGGAGACCGTGCAACCGTCCGGCTCCCCGTGATCCCCCTGTGATCCCCTCCTTGTCCGATTTCGCCTTCGAGGCCCGCATCGCAGCCCAGTCGCTCGTCGACAGCGTCGCCGGGCTGGCGCGTCCGACGCTGCGGTTGGGTGTGACCGGCCTGTCGCGCTCGGGCAAGACGGTGTTCATCACCGCTTTGGTGCATGCGTTGACGGGAGGGGCCCGACTGCCGGTGTTTCGCGCCCAGGCCCAGGGGCGTCTGCGCGGCGCGACCCTGCAGCCGCAGCCCGACGATGCCGTGCCGCGATTCGCCCAGGAAGAGCACCTCGCGGCGCTGACAGGGCCCGACCGGCACTGGCCGCAGTCCACCCGCAGGATCGCCGAGCTACGGGTCGTCCTCGACTTCGAGAGCGCCCGGGGCTGGAGCAGCAATCCGCGCAGCCTGACGCTCGACATTGTCGACTATCCGGGCGAATGGCTGCTCGACCTTGCGCTGCTGGACCGCAGCTACGCGCAGTGGTCACACGAGACCGTTGCGGCGTTCCGCGGCCCGCGGGCAGCGGCGGCGGGACCGTTCCTGGCCGCCCTGCCGGGGGCCGATCCGGCGGGCGTGGCCGACGAAGGCGTGGCGCGGACGGTCTCCGACACCTTCAAGGCGGCGCTGGCCGCAGCCCGGACCGAGCCGCTGTCGTTCTCGGCGCTGCCGCCCGGCCGCTTCCTCATGCCGGGCGATCTCGAGGGTTCGCCTGCCCTGACCTTCGCTCCGCTCGACGTGCCGGCCGACCATGCGGCCGCGCCCCGTTCGCTCGCCGCGATGATGGAGCGGCGCTACGAGGCCTATCGGGACCATGTTGTGCGGCCGTTTTTCCGCGACCATTTCGCGCGGCTCGACCGGCAGATCGTGCTGGTCGACGCGCTGTCGGCGCTCAACGCCGGTCCGGCCGCGGTGGCCGACCTGGAAACGGCGCTCGACGGGGTGCTCGGCGCCTTCCGGACCGGTCGCAACACGCTGGTGTCGACCCTGTTCAGCCCGCGGATCGACAGGGTGATGTTCGCGGCCACCAAGGCCGACCACCTGCACCACACCAGCCATGACAGGCTGGAAGCGGTGCTTGGCGTGCTTGTCGGGCGTGCCAAGGCAAGGGCGGCCTCGCTCGGCGCGCGGGTCGACGTTGTGGCCATCGCCTCGGTGCGGGCGACCCGCGAGGCCACCGTGCGGGATGGGCGGGATGAGCTGTCCGCCATCGTCGGCACGCCGCTGAAGGGCGAGCGGATCGGCGACGACCTGTTTGACGGCGAGACCGAGGCCGCGGTGTTTCCGGGCGAACTGCCAGAGGACCCCGCGGCGGCCCTTGCGGCCGCCGATGCGGGCGGCCTCGGGCTGCGGTTCGTCCGGTTCCGGCCGCCCGCCACCGCCGCCAGCGCGCCGCTGCCGCAGATCCGGCTCGACCGGACGCTTGAATTCCTGCTGGGGGATCGGCTGGCATGAGCCGTCCACCGCGCGCCTTCCGCCTGAATGATCCGGACGTCAAGCTGACCCAGGCCGGGGCGCCCGATCCTCCGCCCGGCCCGGGTGTCAGCATCCGCGAGACCGAGGCCGTGTTCGCCGAGGCGGTCGTCGAGGAGGCGATCGAGGCCCGCGAGGCGGAACGGTCGCTCGGCCGGCGCCTGTTTGGCTGGGGATCCCTGGCGCTGTCGGCCGCCGGCGGCCTTGTCCTGCTGGGCGCCTGGGTGGCGATCGGACGCTTCATCTCGGATCTGATCGACAGCCAGCCGATTCTTGGGCTCATTGCGCTCGGCCTGGCGCTGGCCTTTGCGGTTGCGCTGCTGGTGCTCGCGGCGCGTGAGGTTCTGGCGATCCTGCGCAACCGGGCGATCGTCCGGCTGAAGGAGCGGGCCGAGGCTGTTCTGGCGAGCGACGACGGGGTCGCCGGACGGCAGTTGGTGGCCGAGCTCGAGGCGCTCTATCGAGACCGGCCGGAGACGGCCCGGGGCCGGGCCCGGCTGGCCGAGACCCGGGATGCGATCATCGATGGCGCCGACCTCGTCCGCATCGCCGAGCGCGAGCTGATGACGCCGCTCGACATCGAGGCGCGCGCCGCTGTCGCCGCCGCGGCCCGGCGCGTGTCGATTGTCACCGCCATCTCGCCGCGGGCCTTCATCGACGTGCTGTTCGTCGCAGCGCAGGCGCTCTCGCTGGTGCGGCGGGTTTCCGGCATCTATGGCGGCCGGCCCGGTTTTGTCGGAACGCTGCGCCTGCTGCGGGCGGTTGCCACCCATCTGGCCGTCACGGGCGGCATGGCGGTTGGCGACAGCCTCGTCGAGCAGGTGCTTGGCACCGGCCTTGCCGCCCGCCTGTCGGCAAAACTCGGCGAGGGCGTGCTGAACGGCCTGCTGACTGCAAGGGTCGGCATCTCCGCGATTGCCGTGTGCCGGCCGCTGCCCTTTGCTGACCGACAGCCCCCCTCGGTGCGCGAGGTCGCCGGCTTCCTGTTCGAGCGCGCCCCGGCAAAAACTGCCGATTGACGCGGGAACGACACGGCTGTCCTTGCCGCCCGGTGCAGGTGATTCGGCGCCGTCGCATTGAAATCAAATGATCTTTTGACTGGCATGAGCGTTGCGGGATGGCTCCCACACGGTGTCCGGGTCCGGACGCCTCGCGATCTCGCAGGAGCCCTTCTGGATGAGTATCTTCGGTGCCATGGTGACCGCTGTGACCGGCCTGCGTGGCCAGTCCTATGCGCTCGAGAACATTTCCGACAATATCGCGAACTCGCAGACCGTCGGCTACAAGCGCGTCGATACGTCGTTCGAGGACCTGATCCCCGA
>JBMOJG010000448.1:0-3553 GCA_049316925.1 Alsobacter sp.
GGTCGTGGAGGGTAAGCGCATCATCCTGATCGACGATTCAATCGTGCGCGGCACCACCTCGGTGAAGATCGTCCAGATGATGCGGGATGCCGGCGCCTGCGAGGTGCATTTCCGGATCTCGAGCCCGCCGATCACCCACCCTGACTACTGTGGCATCGATACGCCTGAGCGCGACAAGCTGCTGGCCGCAACGCACACACTCGAGGAGATGCGCGCCTATATCGGCTGCGACAGCCTCGCGTTCCTGTCGGTCGACGGTATCTACAGGGCGATGGGCGAGACCGGGCGTGATCCGGTCCGGCCACAGTTCACCGACCATTGCTTCACCGGCGATTATCCCACCCCGATCACCGACCGGATCGGCGAGGGGCCCAAGCAGCAGCTCGCGATGCTGGCCGAGGTCGACTAGGATTCTTCAATGACGACACAACTCGCCGGTCGTATTGCGGTCGTGACGGGCGCCTCGCGCGGCATTGGTCGGGCTGCGGCGCTCGCCTTCGCCCGTGCCGGAGCCCATGTGGTCGCGGTCGCGCGCACCCAGGGCGCGCTCGAGGAGCTCGATGACGCCATTCGCGCCGAGGGCGGCAGCGCGACGCTGGTTCCTCTCGACCTCAAGGACTTTGACGGCATCGACCGGCTCGGCGGCGCGCTGCACGAGCGCTGGGGCAAGGTCGACATTTTGCTGATCAACGGGGCAGTGCTCGGTCCGATCACGCCGCTTGGCCATGTCGCTCCCAAGGAATGGGAGAGCGTGATGGCGACGAATGTCACGGCGACGTGGCGGCTGATCCGGTCGTTCGATCCGCTGTTGCGCGCGTCAGATGCGGGGCGGGCCCTGCTGGTCACGTCGGGCGCTTCGTGGAAGCGCAATGCCTATTGGGGGCCCTACTCCGTGTCCAAGGCGGCCGTAGACGCGCTTGGCCAGACCTGGGCGGCAGAGACGGCCGCAACGCCGGTCTGCGTCATGATGGTCAATCCCGGCCCGCTGCGCACCCGCATGCGCGAGCAGGCGATGCCGGGCGAGGATCCGATGACGCTGGAGACGCCGGAGGATCTGGCGCCGCACCTGGTCACCCTCGCATCGCCGGGCTGGACGCAAAGCGGCAGGTTGTTCGATTTTCCGACACGATCGGTGCTCGCCTTCAGGCCGCCGGACTGAGAACCCGGCACGGGCATGGATGTGGCATTTCACCGCATCATTCTGTTGGTCTGGACTGCCGATCAACAGTCAGTCGGCTTGATTTGTAACGCCAAAACATGGCGCAATCTGTCCGGTCATTTGCAGCGATGCCCAGCGTCTATCGGGATCCCCGTCGCGTATGCGCCGGATAACGGGACCTGCGAATTGCTGTCTTGCATGTCAGGGTCAATCAGATGTTAAATGTCGTAATATCAATTTAATATGTCTTTGCATGCATCTTGGCTCCCTTCCGACGACCGACGGAACAGCAACCCGTCTGGCACTCGCGCGTCTTGAGCGTGAGGGACATGATGGCACGAGGTTGCTGGCCCTTTCGGGGCTAAGCGCGGTGTCACTGCGTCGCCGCCAGCGCTTCGGGCTGTCTTACCAGCTACGGTTTCTTGATCTGGCCGCTTCCGCACTCGAGGATCCACGCCTTGGCGTGACGATTGCCGGCGAACTCGAACTGCGCGAGCTCGGGCTTCTTTATTATGTGGTGGCGTCGGCAAGCACGGCCCGCGAGGGGCTGATGCAGCTTGTCCGCTATGTCGGCATCTCGAATGACAGCATCAGCATCGCCGTCACCGAGGCGGACGGATCGGTACGGGTGTCGCTCAGCTTTGCCGGCACCACGCTGCCACGCTCGGACCGGCAATTTTCCGAGCTCGTTGTCGCCGTCATGCTGCGTGCCTTCCGGGACATCACGCGCGAGCCAATCGTGCCGGTCGAGGTGCGGTTTGCCCACCCGGCGGGCGAGACCCCAGATGCGGTAGCGGCGGCACTTGGCGTGGCCTTCGTCCGCTTCGACGCGGAGGATGACGGCTTTACCCTGGACGCCAGCGTCCTGGCGCTGTCGCTTCCGGGGCGGGACGACTATCTGCAGGCGCTGATCAGGAACTATTGCGACGAGGCCCTTTGCAGGCGTGACACGGAATCCGTCGGGCTGCGCGCCGTCGTCGAACAGGAGATCTGCCGCCTGATCACCACCGGGCAACCAACCGCGCGGGCCGTTGCGACTAGCCTGGGGATGAGCCTGCGGACCTTCACACGCCGCCTGGCCCAACAGTGCACCAGCTTTGGTGACATCCTCGACCAGCAACGGCGCGACCTGGCCATGGTGTACCTGGACGACCCCGCCATCTCGCTGGGCCAGATGGCGTGGCTGCTCGGCTATTCCGAAACGACCTCGTTCAACCATGCCTTCCGGCGCTGGACCGGCACCAGCCCGTCGCGACTGCGGCGGGCCCGCAAGACCGATGGTGCCGCCGCTCTGGCTCAGCCCGCGTCGTAGGGGTTCTTCGTGGTTCGCATGCTCATGCGGATCGGCGTGCCCGGCAGGTCGAACGTGTCGCGCAGACCGTTGATCAGGTAGCGCAGATAGCTTTCCGGCAGCGCGTCGAGCTGGCTTCCAAACAGCGCAAAATGCGGCGGGCGCGCCTTCACCTGCGTCATGTAGCGGATCTTGATGCGCCGCCCGGAGACGGCTGGTGGCGGATGACCGTCGAGAATGCGGGTCAGCCACTTGTTCAGCTGCGCGGTCGAGACGCGCCGTGACCAGACTTCGGCGGCGGTGAAGCTCGCCTGCATGAGCTTGTCGATGCCATCGCCAGTCAGGGCCGAGACCGGCACAAGGGCAACGCCGCGGATGCTCGACATCAGCCGTGCGGCGTCGTCGGCGATGCGCTTCAGGGCTCCCGCCTCGCCGGCCACGAGATCCCACTTGTTGAGCGCAATGACCACGGCCCTACCCTCCTTCTCGATCAGGCCGAGGATCGCCATGTCCTGCTTCTCGAACGGGATCGTGGCATCCAGCAGCAGCACGACGACCTCGGCATAGCGCACGGCGCGCAGCCCGTCGGCTACCGACAGTTTTTCGAGCTTGTCCTGCACGTTGGCGCGCTTGCGCATGCCGGCTGTGTCAAACAGCTTCACCGGCCGGCCGTGCCAGGTCCACGGGATCGTGATGGTGTCACGGGTGATGCCGGCCTCGGGGCCGGTCAGCAGCCGGTCCTCGCCGATCATGCGGTTGATGAGCGTCGACTTCCCCGCATTGGGCCGCCCCACCACGGTGATCCGCAGCGGCCGGTCGACACCCGGCGCTGCATCATCGTCCAGCGTCGCGTCGTCGTCGGGATCCTCGATCTCCGGCTCCGGCGTGGTCTGTTCCGGCAGCGCCTCGCGCAGCGCGTCATAGAGATCGCTCAGGCCCTCGCCATGCTCGGCGGAGAACGGGATCGGATCGCCCAGCCCGAGGCCGAAGGCCTCGTAGGTCTCCATCCGGCCGGCGCGGGCCTCGGCCTTGTTGGCCAGCAGGACCACCGGCTTGCCGGCGCGGCGCACCAGCGTGGCGAAATGCCGGTCGGACGGTGTCAG
>JBMOJG010000449.1:0-3550 GCA_049316925.1 Alsobacter sp.
GGTGTCCTGCAGGACCTGGATGCTTTCGGCAAGAATACGCGGCTCGAACAGGAGCAGCGCCGCAACGATCTGCTTGCGCACGATCTCGGCCGTCCCTTCGTCCAGCGCGCTGGCTCCGATGTCGGGCAGGCCATAGTTCAAAATCGACCGGGCAACGGCCGGCGTCGGACCGAGATCCACCGTGGCCGACAGCGCGATGGTGTTCATCAGCATGCCGAGATCGATCGAGACCTCCTGGCGGAGCAGACGCTCGGTCACCGCCCGTTGCCGGCCGCGCCGGCCCGCGACGACGAGGTTGCCCTCGGCATCGCGCTGCTCGGTCCGCACCTTGGCGTCACGCGCGGCGTGCGACGCCCGGAAGGCGTTCATCAGCGGCGCGACGAGGCGGGTCTGGGAGCGCTTCACTCGGACCTCATCCTGGCGGGAACCGATCCCGCAGATCCGCCGCAAGGGTACCGGAGGCCGTAACGGCGGCCTCCGGCGAACGATCGTCCCGCAGGGACGGGATCAGGCCTTTTCGTTGGCCTTCACGTCCCAACCCATCTCGCCGCCGGGCTTGCCGGTGCCGTCGGCGTTCTGCTCCTGATACTCGACCTTGAACTTCGCAAAGTTGAGGGACAGATTTTCGGTGAGCTGGTCGCTATGTCCACCAGAATGCTGGATGCTCGAGACGATAAGGTCAGTGAGCGTCACCTTGAAATATTCAAGCGGATGTTCGCCAGCCTTGCGGACGGTGAGCAGTCCCTTGGTGATGTGCTTGCCGTTGGCGCAGTGCAGCATCAGTGCCGGCGAGGACTTGTCGAAGAACTTATGGATGGTGATGTCGTGAACGTTCACCTTTCCGGCGCCACCACCGCCACCGGTCCCGAAGGCGCCGGTCTGCGTCAGTCCCCACGAGAACGACTCGATATGAATCTCGTCCTTGTGCTTGGCGTCCTTGGATTCACCCTTGATGCCTTCCAGCTTCAGGAACATGTCGACGGCCATGATAGACCTCCTGTTTGACGTGAAAAACCTTGGCACTCTCCCCGCGTCCGCCGACGGGATTGTCGGTTGCGGGGCAGTGATCACACAATGACTGAAGGCTGGCCGGGCCGCGGTGCTCTTGCACACACTCCCGACACTAAAACGCCCCTGCCGACGGCAGGGGCGTGGAACGTGCCGGCGGAATTATTTGGCGCCGCCCGGCAGTTTCGACACCAGGCTCATCCCGATATCCATGCCTTCGAGCTGGAAGTGGGGGCGGAGATAGAACTTTGCCTGATAGTACCCTGGATTTTCCTCGTCCTCGAACACGTCGATGCGCGCGTCGCGCAGCGGCTTGCGTCCCTTCGTTTGCTCGGACGAGTTGATAGGATCACCGTCCACATACTGGTTGACCCAGTCCTGCAGCCAGCGGGCCAGTTCGTGCTGTTCCTTGGTGGCGCCGACCTTGTCGCGCACCATGCACTTCAGATAGTGCGCGAACCGCGAGATCGCGAACATGTAGGGAAGGCGCGCAGAGAGATTGTCCGAGGCGGTTGCCTCGACGCCGTTGGGGCCCGAGAAGCTCTTCGGCTTGTACACGGACTGGGCGCCGATGAACGCAGCCTTGTCGGTGTTCTTGCGGTGGATCAGCGGGATCAACCCCGACTTCGCCAACTCGGCCTCGCGCCGGTCGGTGATCGCGATTTCGGTCGGGCACTTCAGGTCGACGCCGCCATCATCGGTCGGGAAGGTGTGGGTCGGCAGGTTGATGACCTCGCCGCCCGATTCCACGCCGCGGATGCGCACGCACCAGCCATATTCCTTGTAGGCCCGGTTGACGTTCACCGCCATCGCGTAGGCGGCGTTCATCCAGGCGTATTTGTTGCCGGCGTGGCCGTCGGTGTCTTCCTCGAAGGCGAACTCCTCGACCGGTTCGGACTTCGCCCCATAGGGCACGCGCGACAGCACCCGTGGCAGGCAAAGGCCGAGATACCGCGAGTCGGGCGAATCACGCAGGCCCTTCCAGGCGGCGTAGTCGGGCGTGTCGAACACCTTGCCGAGATCGCGCGGGTTCGACAGCTCGGTCCAGGAGTCCATGCCCATCAGCGTCGGGTCGGCACCCGTGAGCAGCGGCGCATGCGCTGCGCCGGCGATCTTGCCGAGGTCGCGCAGCAGCTGCACGTCGACTGGCAGGTGGCTGAAGTGGTAGTCGGCCACGATGCAGCCGAAAGGTTCGCCGCCGAGCTGGCCGAACTCCTGCTCATAGACCTTCTTGAACAGTGGGCTCTGGTCCCAGCGCGCGCCCGGGTAGAGCTTGAGGTTGCGCGACAGCTCCGTCTTGCCCACGTTCATCACGCGGATCTTCAGCTGCGCGTCGGTCTCGGAGTTCATCACAAGGTAGTTGAGGCCGCGCCAGGCGCTCTCCAGCGCCTTGAACTCCGGCGCATGCAGAATTTCGTTGACCTGTTCGGTCAGCTTGCCGTCGATCCTGGCGATCATTTCCTCGATCGTGTCGAGGACATCGCTCTTGATGACGGTCTGGTCGGCGAGCGCCTCGCGCACGAGCGTGCCGACCGCGTTCTCGACCTCCGTTGCCGCGCGTTCCGTGCGCGGCTTGAAGCTCTGCTTGAGCAGGTTGGCAAATTCATCCGCGTCGCGCGTTTCCGCGGCGGCGCCGGATGCTGGGGAGCCGGGTTGCACCGAAGTAGCCATTGGGGGCCTCGTGTGATCAGGTCGGAACGGTCGTCTCAGGTCGTCGCGTCGGGCGTCTCGTCCTTCGGCTGGTCGTCCTTCAGCCGCTCCTTCAGAGCTGCCATGAGCTGCGGATCGGCCAGCAGCGCCTTGATCTGGTCCGAGGCCGCAACCTTGCCGTCCATATAGCGCAGCAGGTTGGCGAGCTGCTCGCGCGCCTCCAGCAGCTTGGCGACGGCCGGCACCTGCCGGGCCACCTGCGCCGGCCGGAAATCGTCCATCTTCTTGAACTCGAGGTTCACCGAAAGCTTTTCGTCCGGGTTGTCGCCCAGCTTGTTCTTGACGTTGAACGCCAGGCCGGGGGCAATCGCCGCCATCCGCTGCTCGAAATTGTCCATGTCGAAATCAAGCAATTTGCGGTCGGCCATCTCGGGCTTCTCGACCTTCGAGGCATTGCCCGACAGATCAGCGAGCACGCCCATCACGAAGGGCAGCTCGATCTTCTTGTCCGCATCATAGGGATCATCATACGAGATGTGGACGCGCGGAGCGCGATTGCGACGGATGAACTTCTGGCCTGTGTCACCGCTCACGTGAAATTCCCTCCATCTTGCCAGTCAAAACGTTGCAACCCGCAGCCTCGACCGGTATTCAATGTCAACCGGAAGCACTCGTCAAATCAAACTTCGGCTCGCGCTTGCGGTATGTCAAATTTGAGACAGCACCCGGCAACAGTCAGGCCGTGTCTCCACAAACGCAATGTTTCGTTGTCAGTCCTGCGGGGGCATCAACTCCTTCAGCAGCGCTGCGAAATCCTTGCTGGCATAGCCCGCAGCACGGTCGAGGAGCAGCGGGATCGGGCTCGCCGGCTCGTGCTGGCGGAAGTGCCGCG
>JBMOJG010000450.1:0-3537 GCA_049316925.1 Alsobacter sp.
TCGACCGGCCCTTCATCCACTGCAGGCAATCGTGCAGCGCCACCCAGCCGCCGGTGATCGAGGCCGTGCGCGTGCCGCCATCCGCCTGCAGCACGTCGCAGTCGATGACGATCTGCCTCTCGCCGAGCGCGGTCAGATCGACGACCGCGCGCAGCGAGCGCCCGATCAGCCGCTGGATCTCCTGGGTGCGGCCGGACGGCTTGCCGCTTGTCACCTCGCGGCGTGTACGCTCGTGTGTCGCCCGCGGCAGCATCGCGTATTCGGCCGTCACCCAGCCCTTGCCGGTGCCGCGCAGCCACGGTGGCGCCCGCTCCTCCAGCGAGGCGGTGCACAGCACATGCGTCTCGCCGCATTTGATCAGGCAGGAGCCCTCGGCATAGCGGGCGACGCCACGCTCGAGGCTGATCTTGCGCAGGGCGTCTGAGGCACGGTTGGCGGCACGCATGGCGGGCTCCTGTCGCGGCAGTATGGCGCGTTCTAGGGCGGCGGGGGCGGCGCCGCAAGCGCGCGCCTTGCGCGGTGGCGAAGCCATACCCACACTTGGGACATGACTCTCTCTCCGGACAGGCCGACAATGGGCAGCATGACGGGGCGCGACGCACGGCCAGCCGGCCAGAGATTGCTGGTGGAAATCAACGACCGGTCGCGCGAAATCTTTCGCCGCATCGTCGAGAGCTATCTGGCGACGGGCGAACCGGTGGGTTCGCGCAACCTCTCGCGTGTCCTGCCGATGGCCCTGTCGCCGGCCTCCGTTCGCAATGTCATGACCGACCTGGAGTCGGCCGGGCTGATCTACGCGCCGCACACCAGCGCCGGTCGTCTGCCGACCGAGGCCGGCCTGCGCTTCTTCGTCGACGCGATGCTGGAGGTCGGCGCCGTCTCGGCCGAGGACCGGGCCCGCATCGAGGCCGAGGTCAAGGCGTCCGGCAAGCAGATGACCACCGACGCCATCCTGGCCGAGACCACTGCGATGCTGTCGGGTCTGTCGCGCGGCGCCGGGGTCGTCGCCACCCACAAGGCCACCAGCCGGCTCAAGCACATCGAGTTCGTCCGCCTCGATGTCGGCCGCGCGCTGGTGGTGCTGGTCAGCGAGGACGGATCGGTCGAGAACCGCATCGTCGAGCTGCCGCCCGGGCTTCCGGCCTCGGCCCTGATCGAGGCGTCGAACTACCTTTCGGCCCGCATCCGCGACAAGACCATCAGCGAGCTCGCCGGCGAGATCGAGAGCGAGCGGCGGCGGGCCGAGGGCGAGCTGGATTCGCTCACAGCCGGCCTCGTCGAGGGCGGTCTTGCGAGCTGGGCCGGCCAGTCCGACAGCCGGCAGCTGATCGTGCGCGGCCAGGCCAACCTGCTGGAAGACCTCCGGGCGATGGAGGACCTGGAGCGGATCCGCCTCCTCTTCGCCGATCTCGAGACCAAGAAGGACGTCATCGAGCTCCTGTCGCGAGCCGAGCAGGGCGAGGGCGTGCGCATCTTCATCGGCTCGGAGAACAAGCTGTTCTCGCTGTCGGGCTCGTCGCTGGTGGCAGCGCCGTTCCGCGATGGCAGCCAGAAGATCGTCGGCGTCGTCGGCGTCATTGGCCCCACCCGCCTCAACTACGCCCGGATCGTGCCGATGGTGGACTACACCGCCAAGGTGGTATCGGAGATGCTGCGCAACAGCTGAAGGCAGTCCGGTCGCAGGGCCGGTCGCCAAGGCGCTTCCGCGCGTTCCAAGACGGCTGGACGTCCATGCCCCCGCACGACAATCCTTCCGGCCCGCACGGGTCTCACGGGCACAGCCATGGCGGCGGCGCGCATGGCGCCCATGGTTCGGGATCACATGGCTCGGGATCCCACAGCCACGGCACGAATGGTCATGGATCTCACGGTTCTCATGGCCTCGGGGGGCATGGCCATGGCCACGCGCCGGCGGATTTCAGCCGCGCCTTTGTCATCGGCATCGGCCTCAACACCGGATTCGTCATCGTCGAGGCCGGATTCGGGTTCGCGGCGAACTCGACCGCGCTGCTCGCCGATGCCGGCCACAACCTGTCGGACGTTCTCTCCCTCGTGATCGCCTGGGCGGCTGCCGCCGCCGCCCGCTGCCCGGCCACGCCTCGCTTTACCTACGGGCTGGGGCCCACCACCATCCTGGCGGCATTACTGAACGCCCTGCTCCTGCTGCTGGCTGTCGGCGGCATCGCCTGGGAGGCCGTGACCCGGCTGGCCAATCCCGAACCGGTGGCCGGCGGGATCGTGGCGGGGGTCGCGGCTGTCGGCATCCTGGTCAACGGATTCACCGCCTGGCTGTTCTTTGCCGGCCGCAAGGACGACATCAACATCCGCGGCGCCTATCTGCACATGGCAGCCGATGCGGCGGTCTCGGCCGGCGTCGTGCTGTCGGGCATGGCCATCCTGGCGACCGGGTGGACCTGGATCGATCCCGTGACGAGCCTCGTCATCGTCGCCGTGATCGCGCTGGGCACCTGGGGCCTGTTGCGCGACAGCGTCGTGCTGTCGCTCCACGCCGTCCCGCCAGGCATCGATCCGGCAGCCGTCCACACGCTGCTGGCCGCCCAGCCGGGCGTGGCCGCGCTCCATGCGCTGCATATCTGGCCGACCAGCACGACGTCCTCGGCCCTGACGGTGCATCTGTGCATGCCGGCCGGTCATCCCGGCGATGCCGAACTGCTGCGCATCGTCGGCGAGCTGCGGGACCACTTCGGCATCCGTCATGCGACCCTTCAGGTCGAGACCGACCCGGAGAACGGTTGCCCGCACACCGCCTAACCCAAGCGGATCAGCGCCACGCCCGTCACCGCCATCAAGGCTGCGATCCAGCGCGCCGGGCCGACCCGTTCCTTCAGCATGACCGCGGCCAGGACCACGCCGATGAAGATCGACGTTTCCCGCAGCGCGGAGACTGCCCCGGCGGGACCGTTGGCGAGCCCGTACAGCACCAGCAGGTAGGACACCATGGAGAGCACGCAGCTGGCCAGCACCACCGCCGGGTCGCTGCGCAGCCCGTCGAGCGGCCTAAGTCCCTCCAGCCACCCATAGGTGCCCAGCGAGATGGCATTTGCCACCGCCAGCGTGAAGCCGTAGACGATCGGGTCGCCGGTGAGCCGGACGCCCTGCATGTCGGTGATGACGAAGCCGGCGTTCGACACGCCGGACAGGATGGCCAGGAGCAATCCCGTCCGGTCGATCCGCCCGCCGCGGGCGGACAGCGCCAGCAGGATCACGGCGGTCGAGATCACGCCCACGCCCAGTGCCGCCAGCGGTGTGAGCGTATCTCCGAACATGACAAAGCCGAACAGGCTGACAAACAGCGGCGCGATGCCGCGCACCAGCGGATACGCGAAGGCGAACGGCGTCAGCCGGTAGGTCTCCATCAGCGCCCGCATCGTGACGAGGTTGAGCACAGTGCCCGCCACCACCCAGCCCCACGCGCTGACCGGCGGCAACCCGACCCAGAGCAGCACCGGCAAGCACAGGAACCCGTTGGTGACCGTCACGGCGATCAGCACCCTGCCGGGATCGCTGCGGCTGCGG
>JBMOJG010000451.1:0-3534 GCA_049316925.1 Alsobacter sp.
CAGATGACATTGGTCACGTAAAATACTTTCTCTCAAATGATCCCGGGGGACGCATGAATGCATCGATGAAAAGGCTCGCAGACGCCCTCCGGGAGCCTGGGCAGCCCGGCACTCTGTTTGGGGCCATCGAAGCGGAGGCACAGGCCCTGGTAGGGCATCGGCTGTTCACGTTGCTGTATGTCGATGGACAAGACGTGGCGCGGATCTATTCATCCAATGCGGTCGCCTATCCGGTCTCCGGCCGCAAGACGATGGGTCCAACGCCGTGGGGAACCCACGTCCTGATCGAGAAGCGGCCTTATCTCGGGCGTGACGCGGCGGCTATCCGGTGGGCCTTTTTCGATCATGAACTGATCGCGAGTCTCGGTCTCGGATCGGTGATCAATATTCCCATCGTGTATGACGGGCACGCTATCGGTACGATGAACCTCCTCGACGCGGAGCATCACTACAAAGAGACGCATGTGCCAGTGGTCGCCGAGCTGGCGTTCGCGCTCGTTCCGGCGATGTTGGAGGCGCGACGACGCCCGCAATAGCCATCAGCGCGAGGCAAGGCGCCGTCTCATACGGCAGTGCTGCCGGAGGCGAGTTTGGGCAGCGGCTCAGGCATGAGCCCACGCGGGCGGTACATCAGCACGAGCAGCAGCGCGAGCCCCACCAAGAATTCGCGCAGCGCTGCCAGTTTCTCGGCATTGATGAATGGAATGACGCCGATCAGGAACCGTGTCGATTCCAGGCAGAAGACGATCACGAACGCGCCTAGGACCGCGCCCCAGTTGTTGCCGAGCCCACCTGCGGTCAGCGCCAGAAAGATGTAGATCGTCAGCAGTGGCACATAGATCTCGGGCACGATGTAGCTCGTATAGTGCGCATAGAGAGCCCCGGCGAGCCCTGCGATTGCACCACCGATGGCAAAGGCCTTTATTTTGAATCGCAGCACGTCCTTGCCCGCAAAGGCCGCGATCTGCGCATCTTCGCGGATCGCACGCAGGACGCGACCAAACGGCGACTTTCGGATGAGTTCCATGACGAGAATTACAAGAAGCAGCAAAGTGAGACTGAAGACCAGATAGGCACTGTTGAAGGCATTGCCGAGCAGCGCCTTCATGGGCTGTGGAATGCCTGAGATGCCATCAGTGCCGCGTGTCAGCCACGTCTCATTCTCGGCAATGGTTCGGACCACTTCGGCAAAACCCAATGTGACGATGGCGAGATAGTCGTCGCGAAGGCGCATCAGCCCGAAAGTGGTGATGGCCGCGATTGCTGCCGTGCCGGCCATCGCCGCGACGAACCCGGCCGCAATCGGCCATCCGAGCTTGACCGTGAGGAGAGCGGTGATATATCCGCCGATGGCATAAAATCCGACGATGCCGAGATTCACCATCCCGGCGAAGCCCCACATCAGGTTGAGGGCCAATGCAAGGATGGCGTAGATCGCGCCGAACGTCGCCATGGAAATGATGTAGTTCGTCATGGATTTGGTGTCCGGCCCTCGATGTTATGTCGTGCGTGCACCAAAGAGGCCGCTGGGCTTCAGCGTCAGAATGGCCAGGATCACCAGAAAGCCAACGGCACCCTTGTAGGTGCCGGGAATGGCCAGAAGCGCCAGTTCCTCGGCAAGGCCGATGACGAGGCCGCCCATCACGGCGCCCGGGATGCTGCCGAGACCTCCGACCACAGCCGCGGCGAAGACCGAGAGAATGGCGCGGAAGCCAACCAGCGGATCGATCGACGTATCCAGGCCCACGAGCATCCCACCAATGCCCGCAAGCCCCATTCCGACCGCAATGGCGAGACGTGCCATCCGATCGGGATCGATGCCCTTGCTGTCGGCGAGTTGGGGATTGTCGGCAACGGCACGCATCGCCTTGCCGGTGGTCGTAAGAGCGAGGAACAGAAAGAGCAGCGCCATCGCCACAACTGCGATCACGGCACTTTCCACCTGCTGCGGGCCGATCTGCAACGGTCCGATGACCCAGTCGCGGCGCAGCGGGATCGCATAGTTCTTGGGCGAGCCGCCGAAGATGAACCGCAGCGTGCTCTCCACCATGACGTTGAGGGCAATGGACGCGATGGCCAGCGTCAGCGGCGTATAGCGCCTGAGCGGTCGCAATGCGACATGATCGGTTGCGACGCCGCAGGCTGCAGCACCCAGAAAGGCGCCCAGCACGGCGATCCACGGCGGCAGACCGAGCATCGCGTTGAGGACATAACCCGCGAACGCGCCGACGGCCATGTGGCCCGCCACTGCGAAATTGACGAACCGCAACACCGCAAAGATCGTCGTTAAGCCGATGGCGGGCACCGCAAGAACAGCGCCCGCCATCAGACCGTTCACTGCAAGTTGGAGGACTTTCTCCAGCACGTCAGATCTTGATCTCGGCGATCTTGCCGTCTTTGACCTGGTTGAAACGGAATATCACTTCCAGAATGTTGCCGGTGTCGCTGAATTTGCAGGGACCGGAAGCGCCTGTGTACTTGATCTCCTTGCCGTCCTTCAGCGCCTTGAGGCCGTCAATGGCGTTGTCGACTTTCACGCCGGCGTCATTGTTGGAGATCTTCCGAATGTTGTCACGGATGGCGGTGCCCGAAGCCGCGCCGCCCTTTGCCATGGAGAGAATCGCAAGGTTGGCGTGGTCATAGGCTTGGCAGATGTAGGTATCGAGGTCGTCGCGCTTCATGAGCTTGCGCAGACGTTCGAAAGCGCTCGAACCGGCGGCCGGAACCGGCTCGATGCTGTACATGTTCTCGGCGGCTTCCTTGCCGGCGCCCTCGATAAACTGAGGCGTGATTCCATACGCAAAGCCGACAACTTTGCCTGTGTAGCCGGTACGGTAAAGATCCTTGGCGACGACGATGTTGTCAGGCTGATAGCCGCCCATCATCAGGACGTCAGGGTTGGCGCGCTTCATCTCGTCGATTTCAGACCGGAACGACGTCTTCTTGGCGTCATACACCTGCGTCGTGACCTTGATGCCTTTCGGCTCGCAGGTGTCCTTGATGCCTTTCATCGTCGACTCGGTGAACGGCGTCTGGGGCATCATGACGTAGAAATGCTTTGCATTCTGCTTGATCGCGAAATTGGCGAACTGGGCGCCCTGCAACTCTGTGTGCGGCTGCGTCCTGACGAAATAACCCTGATGCGGCAGCGCGGCGATCGAGTCGGCCGCGCAGATCCCGAGCAGCATGACCTTGTTTTCCCAGCAGAGGGGAAGCACGGCCGACCCGACCGAGGATGCCCAAACGCTCATGATGGCGCTGACCTTGTCGACGTCGATCAATTTGCGCGTGCCGCGCACGCCGGCCTCGGGATTGGTCTGGTCATCCTCGGCAAGGTATTCGATCTTCTGCCCAAACAATCCGCCGGCCGCATTGACTTCATCGATCACGGCCTGATGGGCCGCACGCATGTTGGGCCCAAAGGGTGAGCCGCCGCCTGTCAGCGAGACCAGTCCGGCGATCCGGATCGGTCCAGCTGACTGCGCTATGCCGGGGCTGCGCAGCACGAACGGTGCGGCGAGTGTCGCGCCTGCG
>JBMOJG010000452.1:0-3525 GCA_049316925.1 Alsobacter sp.
GAACAGCGCGCCCATGCCGGGCCACTGAAACACATATTCGGTGATGAGCGCGAAGGCGATGATCGAGCCGAGCTGCAGCCCCGCAATGGTGATCACCGGCACCAGTGTGTTCTTCAGGGCGTGGCCGAAATGCACGGCGCGGTCACTCAGGCCACGGGCACGGGCGAACTTGATGTAGTCGGTGCGCAGCACCTCGAGCATCTCGGCCCGGACGAGGCGCATGATCAGCGTCATCTGGAACAGGCCGAGCGTGACGGCCGGCAGGATGATGGCCTTGAGCCCGCTGACGGTGAGCAGCCCTGTCGACCAGAAGCCGAGCTGTACCACCGTGCCGCGGCCGAAGGAGGGCAGCCAGCCGAGCTGCACGGAAAAGATGTAACGCAGCAGGATGGCGATCAGGAAGGTGGGCAGCGACACCCCCACCAGCGACAGCGCCATGAACAGCGACGACAAAGCGGTGCCGCGCCGCAGCGCGGTGTAGACCCCCATGGGGATGCCGACGATGAGCGACAGCAGCGCGGCCACGAAGGCGAGCTCCAGCGTCGCCGGCATGCGCTCGCCGATCAGCTTCGCGACGGGCTGTCGGAACTGGTAGGAAATGCCGAAGTCGAGGGTAGCAGCGCGCGCCAGGTAGCGACCGAACTGGACAATGGACGGATCATCGAGGCCGAGTTCGAGGCGGATGCGCTCGCGCTCAACCGCCGGCGTGTCGAGCGACACGATCTGGTTGATCGGATCGCCAACGAGGCGGAACAGCGCAAACGCGATGACGCCGACGGCCAGCAGAACCAGCACCGATTGCAGCAGGCGGCGGAGGATGAAGGCGAACATCGGTGCGTCCTCGGATCCGTGCGGCGCGTCACGGCCGGCGTCTTCGCCCCTCTCTGCATGAAACGGGCCCGGGCATCAGACGGGCCGGACCGGCAGCACCTTTCGGCGCCGCCGGTCCGGATCAGACGATCAAAAATCGACCCGCAAAGATCGACCTGCGGTCAGTCCTTGGTGATCCAGTGCAGCAGCACCGAGTTGTCGGCGCGCTGCGTGAGCTTCACCGACTTGGCGACGCCCCAGGCCAGCGACTGCTGGTGCAGCGGTATGTAGCCATAGTCGTCGAAGCCGATCTGGAACGCCTGCTTGATCAGGCCGTTGCGCTTGGCCGGGTCGACCTCGACGAGGACCTGGTCGGTGAGCGCATCGAGCTTCTTGTTGCAGTAGTTGCCGAGGTTGGACTCGCCGCGCGAGGACGAGGCGTCGTCCCGGCAGCCCATGATGTCGAACAGCACGTTGTGGCTGTCGAGCGTGCCGGGGGTCCAGCCAAGCAGGTAGAACGAGGTCTTGTAGCCGCCCGACTTCAGCACCTTGGCGAAATACTGCGCCTTGGGCTGGGCGTTCAGGTTCACCTTGATGCCAATGCGGGCGAGCATGCCGACCACCGCCTGGCAGATCGGCCCGTCATTGACGTAGCGATCGTTCGGGCAGTCCATGCCGACCTCGAAGCCGCTCGGGTAGCCGGCGTCGGCCAGCAGCTTCTTGGCACCGTCCGGATCGAGCTTGGGACGGGTGAACTCCTTGGAGAGGGAGAACAGTTCGGGCGCGATCATCAGCGGCGAGGGCGTCGACAGACCGCGCATGACGCGGGACTTGATCGCCTCGATGTCGACGGCCTTGTAGAAGGCCTCGCGCACCCGGACGTCCTTGAAGGGGTTCTTGCCCTTGACGCTCGACTCGAGCAGCTCGTCGCGGGTCTGGTCGAAGCCAAGGAAGATGGTGCGCAGCTCGGGTCCGGTGAGCACCTGGGCGTTGGTCGACGCGTTGACGCGCTGGATGTCCTGGATCGGAACCGGCTCGATGATGTCGACCTCACCCGACAGCAGCGCGGCGACGCGCGTCGCGTCCGAGTTGATCGGGGTGAAGATCACCTCGGTGAGGTTGTGCTCGGGCTTGCCCCACCAGCCGGCATTCGGCTTGAACACGGTCTTGACGCCGGGCTGGTGGCTCTCGATCCGGAACGGGCCGGTGCCGTTGGCGTTCAGCGCCGCGAAGCTCGGCGCGGTGGCGGCGGCGGGCGTCGGGGCGACGGCATTGTTCGCCTCCGCCCACTTTCTCGACATGATGTACCAGGTGTCCCACTGGGCATTGAGGATCGGGTTCGGCGAGGTCAGCACAAAATCGACGGTGTGGTCGTCGACCTTGACCACCTTGGCGTCCTTCGCCAGCCGGGTGGTGAAGTTCGAGCCGGTGGCGCGCACACGGTCAGCCGAGAAGATCACGTCATCGGCGGTGAAATCCTCGCCATTGCCGAACTTGACGCCCTTGCGCAGGTAAAACCGCCAGCGGGTCGGCTCGGCGATCTCCCAGCGCTCGGCCAGGCCCGGCTCGATGGCAAGGTCCTTGCCGCGCCGCGTGAGGCCCTCATAGACATTGCCCAGATGGGCATTCGTCGTGGTCTCGTTGACGGTGTAGGGGTCAAGCGACTTGAGGTCGCCCTGGTTGGCGTAGCGAAGCGTCTTGGCCGAGGCCGGCATGACCAGCGCGGCGAGAGCGACAGCGGCGACAGCCGCCAGAAGAGACTTGCGGAGCATCAAGATCCAACCCTCCATGCCGGCGAGCCGCAGCGCGTCCTGTTCGAGCGGACGCTGCACGGCGATACCGGGATTGCTTCTGACCACGCCTCCCGCGGTCGGTCGCAGAGATTAGACGGGCTTTCCGGCTTCGGTCCAGCGGCAAAACGCAGCGCTCATGCGGCCAGTTCGGCGATCAGCCGCTTCATGAAGGCCTCGCCTGCCGCAAGCTCGGTCAGCTCGAGATATTCGTCGGCCTGGTGGGCCTGGGCGATGTCGCCGGGGCCGCAGACGACGCTCGACCAGCCCGCCTTCTGGAAGATGCCGGCCTCGGTGCCGTAGGCCACGACGGTCTGGCCATTGTCGCCGGTGAGGCGGCGGACGAGCGACTCGGCGACGCCATCGGGCTCGGGCCGCAGCCCCGGTACCGCGGCGCGGTGGACGATGTCGATGCCGGTTTCGGGCGCGACCGCCCGCATGGCCGGCTCGATGACGTCGCGCGCATAGGCCTCATAGCGGTCGCGGAAGCTCCACGGGTCCTGCGTGGGGATGGCGCGGACCTCGGCAACGAACTCGCAGCGATCGGCGACCACATTGGCAGCCGTGCCACCGCGAATGTAACCGCAGTGCAGCGTCGTCCAAGGCGGCTCGAACGGCGAGCCCCTGTCGGCCGCGGCGATGTTCTCCGCCATGACGTCCTCGTGCCAGGTGACGAGCCGGGCGGCAACCATCACGGCGCTGACGCCGAGATCGATGCGGCTGGAATGCACGGTCCGTCCCCGGACGGTGGTGAAATAGGACACCGAGCCCTTGTGGCCGGTGACCGCCTTCATCCGGGAAGGCTCGCCGACGATCACGGCGGCCGGCCGCGGCAGGGCCGCCACCATGGCGTCGACCAACGATGGAGCGCCCAGGCAGCCGACCTCCTCGTCATAGCTCAGTGCAATGTGGACCGGACGGCTCA
>JBMOJG010000453.1:0-3520 GCA_049316925.1 Alsobacter sp.
ACGAGACCAGGCCAGCACAGTCATCACCGAAGCCAGTGAAGCCGAAGCTTCGATTGATGATTTGTCGATCGGCACGTGGCATCTTGCCGATCTGAGCGCTCGGATGCGCGTGCTAGGCGCCCCCCTCGATCACACTAGCGGGTCATCCGGGCGACACAGACTGGAATCAGTGATTAAGCTGTTTGCGATCAATCTGACCTCGCACTGATGGAGCCGTTCATGTTCTCCCGACGCACTTTCCTTGCCGGAGCCGGCGCGATCGGCGTTTCGGCCCCCGCGCTGGCGCAGGACGCTTGCCAGGTGTTCACGCCGGACCTGCAATCGGCCGTTGATCCCACAGGCGCCATCAAGCTGCTGCTGGACGGCAATGCCCGCTTTGTTGGCGGCAGCACGATCAACTGTGATCTCGCCCGGCAGGTCAAGGAGACCGCCCATGGCCAGGCCCCGTTCGCCGCGGTGGTGGGCTGCATCGACAGCCGCGTTCCGCCTGAGCTGGTTTTCGACCAGCGGCTCGGCGCCATCTTCAGCGCCCGCATCGCCGGCAATTTCGTCAACACCGATATCATCGGCAGCCTCGAGTTTGCCTGCAAGGTTGCGGGCGCTAAGGCCATCATGATCCTCGGCCATAATGACTGCGGCGCCATCAAGGGCGCGGTCGACAATGTCCACCTGGGCAACCTCACCGCGATGCTGGCCAACATCATGCCAGCCGTCGACGCGTCCAAGACCGACGGCGAACGCACGACCAAGAACAAGGGCTTCGTTCAGGCGGTCGCCGATCTCAACGCCAAGCTCGCCGCCAAGATGGTGCTCGATCGCAGCCCCGTGCTGCGTGACATGGTCGAGGCCAGGAAACTGAAGGTTGTGGCGGCCATGCACGACCTGTCGACGGGACGCGTGACGTTGCTGGACTGACCCTGGGGTCCTCGCCCGGTTGGCTAAACCCGGCCGGTGCCGCGAACGCGTGAGGGCCACGCCAGAGAGAAGGTGGTGAGCTCGATGGGACTCGAACCCATGACCCCATGATTAAAAGTCACGTGCTCTACCAACTGAGCTACGAGCTCTCACCGTCGTCGCTGCTGGCCTGTTGGGCCAGCAGCAGTCCTAACTCTCTCGATGCGCAGCGAAAACACCCGCTGCGGCCCCGCTCCGACGGCAGTTGACCTGCCGGTTGGGCGCGGCGCCCGCGCACGGCCCCTGCCTAAAGGGGTGGGGTGTGCCGGTCAATAGGCGAGGCCGCGGTCCGCCGTCGCGGGTCAGGCGGCATCTACCGCCCCGGCAGCCTCTGCCGCCGGCCTGAGGCCGGCCAGCAGACCGAGCAGGGCGCGGTCCTGCAGCACCATGGTGATCTCCTTGCCGGAGAGCCATTCGACCGCCTCGGTGATGGTTTCCGCATCGGTGAGCTTGGCGGCGGCCGCGACACTGTCGCGGTCGACCTCGCCGCGGCGGCGGCGCTCGGCGGTCGGCAGCATGGTCTCGTGCCGGCCGCGCAGGATGGGGTCGGCGTGCAGGGTTGCAAGTGGCTCCGCGTCGTCAAAGTTGTAGGCCGCCCATTCGCGTGTCAGGGCATTGGCGCGCTGGGCGATGGCCGGCTGATCGGTCTCTTCCGGGGTGAGCAGCAGGCCGGCGCGCTTCAGGGCGAGGCCGATGGAGAGCTGACCCGAGGCGGCCGAGATCGGGATTGCCAGCACCAGCCCGACGATGGTGGGCGACATCCAGCCCGCCAGCGACGGGGCGATCATGAAGGCTGACACGCCGGTGACGATGCCAAGGGCCACGTGTGAGCGGTGGCGGCGGACGATGTCGCGGAAGGGAATCGACCCGTCGTCGCGGCGCTGCGGATTCCAGCCGGTGTCGCGGCCTGCGATGATCTGGAACACGGCACCGGACTGGATCAGCATCAGGATTGGCGCGAGCAACGCCGACATGATGATCTCGATGAAGGCCGAGACGAACAGCTTCAGGCCGCCGCCGCAGGCGCGGCGCATGGTCGTGCGGATCATCGCCAGCACTAGTCCGAACAGCTTCGGCGCCAGCAGGATCGCCATCGTGATGGCAAAGAGCTGCAGCGCGCGCTCGGCATCGAACCGCGGCCATGCCGGGAACAGCGAGAATTCGCGGGTGAAATATTCGGGCCGCACATAGCGCGTCTGCAGCACGAGGATGATGCCGACCATCAGCTGGGAGAGCCACAGTGGCGAGGCCAGGTAGGACATGATGCCGGTGGCGAAGTGCTGGCGGGTGGGCCAGGTGAGGCCGGCGGCGCCGATGACGCGCGAATGCTGCAGGTTGCCCTGGCACCAGCGTCGGTCGCGGGCGGCGAGGTCGATCAGCGAGGGCGGGCTCTCCTCATAGCTCCCCTCGAGCTCGGGCAGCATGTAGACGGTCCAGCCGGCCCGGCGGATGAGGGCCGCCTCGACGAAGTCGTGGCTCATGATGTGGCCGCCGAACGGCGGCTTGCCGGAGAGGGTGGGCATGCCGCAATGCGCCGCGAAGGCACGGGTGCGGATGATGGCGTTGTGGCCCCAGTAATTGCCCTCACGGCCGGACCAGATGGCGAGGCCGGTGGCGATGACGGGTCCGTAGATCTTGGCGGCAAACTGCTGCAGCCGGGCAAACAGCGTGTTGCGGTTGATGATCAGCGGCAGCGTCTGGATGATGCCGGCATCGGGATCCGCCTCCATCGCCGCGGTCAGCCGGACGATGCAGGCCCCGGTCATGAGGCTGTCGGCGTCCAGAACGAGCATGTGCTCGTAGTCGCCCCCCCAGCGCGTGACGAAATCCTCGATATTGCCGGCTTTCCGGCCGATATTGCGGGCGCGGTGGCGGTAGTAAACACGCGCCTGCGGCCCGAGCCTCTCCCGCAGGGCAAAGAAGGCGCGCTCCTCGGCGACCCAGGCGTCGGGACGAGTGCTGTCGGACAGGATGAAGAAGTCGAAATGACCGGCCAGGCCGGTCGCCGCGACCTCCTCATGCATGGCCTGCAGCGAGGCGAAGACCCGGGCCGTGGTCTCGTTGTAGACTGGCATCACGACGGCGGTGCGGGCGCCGAGGACCGTCGGCATCGCCCGCTGCTTTTGCCCTGCGAGCAGTGCGACAAAGCCGACGACCGCGCTGGCGAAGGCCAGCGCGATCCAGGAGAAGTTGACGGTGAAGAGCGCCACCAGCGCCCATTGCAAGACCGTGACGTTGGACACGGACACGACCCGGTACATCTCGACGGCGCCCCAGGCGGTCAGCGAGAGCGACCCCGCAAACACGAAGGCGCGGACGAGCCACGGCGGCGTCACGCGGCGCAGCGGCTTGCGCCGGCTGGCGCGGTCGAACCGGCGCAGCGACTGGGTCGGCATCGCCAGCGGCGCTTCCGCCGGCAGAGCCGGTCGGTCGACCGCGTTGGGCACGACGGCGGCGGGCGCGTCTAGGGCGTCCAGCGATAGAGCCATGTCTCGCTTACCGGCTTTCCGCCTGCCTCCAGGACCAACCGCAACTCGCTCGGCGTCTCGCTGCCGAGATCGAGATC
>JBMOJG010000454.1:0-3513 GCA_049316925.1 Alsobacter sp.
AAGTGGAACTGGAAGACGAAGCCGAGATGGGCGAGCCGCAGGCTGGCGCGGGCATCCTCGCCGATCGTCGCGGTGTCGCGGCCGCCGATGCGGACCTCGCCGCGGGTGGGCACGTCGAGCAGGCCGAGCAGATACATCAGCGACGACTTGCCCGACCCAGAAGGGCCGGTGATGGCGACGAACTCGCCGGGCATAACCGCAAGGTCGATATCGGCCACCAGCGTCACGGGCAGCGGCCCCGGAAGGATCCGAGTCACACCCTCGGCGGACAAAAGCGGCGTACGGGCGCTCACGAGGCGCCCCGGATGATATCGACCGGATGGACACTCGCGGCCTTGCGGGCCGGGAACCAGCCGGCAAAGACGGACGAGGCGAGCGCCACCGAGCCCGCCAGCGCATAATGGGTCCACGTGTAGAGCACCGGCAGCTGCTTGGCGTCGGTGAAGCCCGAGCGGATCTCCACCAGGCCCAGCCCGAGGCACATGGCATAGCCCAGCACCCAGCCGAGCAGCATGCCGAAGACGCCGATGACGGCGGCTTCGAGCACGAAGATGCGGCGCACCAGCGCCTCGCGCAGGCCGAGCGACTTCATGATGGCGATGTCACGCGCCTTCTCGTGGGTGATCGTCGACACGATGTTGAAAGTGCCGAAGGAGGCGACGAGCAGGATCGCGCCGACGACCATGAACATGATGATGTTGCGGATCTGGAACGCGGACAGCAGGTCTTCGTGCGCCTCCTGCCACGAGACGGATTTGTACCCGGTCTGGCTCTCGATGCGCTGCGCCACCGCGCGGGCCTCCAGCGCATCGTCGACCCTGACCCGAAGCTCGTTCACGAGGCCGGTCTGGCGCGCCAGGATCTGGGCCGTTCGCATCAGCGTGTAGGCCTGCCCCTCGTCGATCTGCCGCACGCCCGAGTGGAACAGCCCGACCACCTGGGCCAGCACCGGACGCCCCTCCCCCGTTGTCACCGACACGGCATTGCCGACACGCACGCCGATGCGTGACGCAAGCGCGTCTCCCAGGATGATGGCATTCGACGCCCTGTGCAGGCTCTCCAGCGTTCCGACGCGCATCTGCACGGCCAGCTGCGAGACCTGCGGCTCGCGGCGGGGATCGATGCCGACCACTGTGGCGGCGGTGTCGCGGCCGCTGTGGCGCAGGATGGCCTTGGCCTGTGCCGATGGCGCAATCGACCCCGGCACCCAGCCCTCGATCGACGCCAGGATGGCGAGAGGGTTCTTGATGCCGCGCCGTTCCGTCTCGGTCGAGAGGCTGTGGATCTGGACGGCGTCATAAGCCGCCGTGGCGGGCTGGTCCGCCGGGACGCGGCGCTGGTCGGTGACGCTGACATGCGGGAGGCTGTCGACCAGCTGGCGGATGAAGTCGCGCTGCGACCCCTCCATCAGCGACGCCATCATCACCGAAAAGCCGACCCCGGTGGCGACGCCCAGCACCCCGACCAGGGTCTGCCGGACGCGGGACCGGACATGCTTGAGGGCGATGTCGAGGGCGAGACCCATGTCACGGCCCCTGCGGTTCGAGGTGCACCCGGTCGCCGGGCCGGAATTCGCTGCGCGCGGGCGCGACGACACGGTCGCCCTCGGCAAGGCCGGACAGGATCTCGACCATGCGGGTGCCGCGGATGCCGGTCGTGACCGGGTGGCGGACGAGCCGCTCGCCCTCGATCCGCCAGACCGCCGGCCCGCCGGCCAGGGTGTCGGCCGGCAGCAGCAGGACGGCGGATTTTTCGGCGACCACCAGATTGGCCTCGACGCTCATGCCGACCATCAACGGCGTCTCAGGCGGCAGGGAGAGATAGACCCGGAAGGTCTTCGACACCGGGTCGCCCTTGGGGGTGATGTCCGACAGCGTGGCCAAGAGGGCGCCCGTGGCGTAGCCGTCGTTGCGCAACAGCGCCTTCTGGCCGATGCGCAGCCGCGGCACATCCTCCTCGTTGACGTCGGCGACGATCCGCAGCGGTGTCGGCTGGCCGACCCAAAACACCACGTCGGTCTGGCCGACGATCTCGCCGATCTCGAAGTCACGCCGCAGCACGATGCCGTCCATGGGAGCGCGCAGGACCAGCGCCTCGATCCGCTCGCGGGCGGCGGCGATGCGGGCGTTGTTTTCCTTGAGCAGGGTCAGCGCGTTATCGACCTGGATGGGCGAGGCGGCGTTGCGCTCCATCAGGCCCGAGAGGCGCTGGTGCTCCTTCTCGACGAGGGCGCGGCGGGCCTCGAGCTCGGCCAGTCCTGCGCGCTCCTCGGCATCGTCCTGCCGGCCGAGCACCTCGCCGCGGTGCACCGCGCGGCCCTCGCAGTCGCAGCGCTCGACCAGGCGCTTGCGCTGCAGCGGCACGACCTTCGCCCAGCGGACGGGTTAGACGGTGCCGGTTGCGTAAACGACCTCGGCGGCGCTGCCACGCGTGACAGCCACGGTGGCGACCGCCGTGCCGCGGCCAAAGTACCACCAGCCAAGGATGGCAGCGGCCATGGCGACCAGGACCAGCAGGGTCCAGCGTACGATCCGCACGAGCCAACTCCAGTCGAGGGACATGGGCGACCATGCTTCCACGCCACGCGTCGCCTGTCTGCCGGGACGATGGCGGAAGCGTGGCACGCTGCACGATACCGCATCGTGGCCGTGGCCGAACCGCGGAATCCGGATCGCCGTCACCAAAATGTCGAATGTGGCTCGGCATCCCTGCTGCAAACCGGGCAATTTCAGCGAAACCTGCGTCCGACAGCGGCTTCCGTGCCTGCGTGGCGGCTGCTAGGCTCAGCGCCTGTCCGGATCATCCCGAACTGACATCGGAGGTCGCCATGTCCCTCGCGCACGATCATCACTCTGCCCGCGATGCGGCGCCCAATGACCTCGAGGCCTTCTGGATGCCATTCACGGCCAACCGGGCCTTCAAGACGTCGCCCCGGATGGTGTCGGGCGCGAAGGACATGCACTATTTCACACCCGAGGGGCGTGCGGTGCTCGACGGTGTCGCCGGGTTGTGGTGCTGCAATGCCGGCCACAACCGGCAGCCCATCGTCGAGGCGATCCAGAAACAGGCGGCCGAGCTCGATTTCTCGCCGACCTTCCAGTTCGGCCACCCCAAGGCGTTCCAGGTCGCGTCGCGGATCGCCGCCATGGCGCCGGGCGACCTCGACCATGTGTTCTTCACCAATTCCGGCTCGGAGGCGGTGGACACGGCGCTGAAGATGGCGATTGCCTACTGGAATGCCCGCGGCCAGGGCCAGAAGACGCGGCTGATCGGCCGCGAGCGCGGCTATCACGGCGTCGGCTTCGGCGGCATCTCGGTTGGCGGCATCGTCAACAACCGCAAGATGTTCGGCGGCCTGCTGACCGGGGTCGATCATCTGCCGCACACCTACAACCGCTCGGAGCAGGCCTTCTCGGTCGGCCAGCCAGAGTGGGGTGCGCATCTCGCCGACGAGCTCGAGCGGCTGGTGCAGTTGCACGATGCCTCGACCATCGCGGCCGTGATCGTCGAGCC
>JBMOJG010000455.1:0-3512 GCA_049316925.1 Alsobacter sp.
CTCCTGGCGCTCGCGGTCGCGCGTCACGTCGGCGACGCTCCACAGCACCGCCCGCCCGACGCCGGGGCCCTCCAGCGGCCGCACCTTCACCCGATACCAGGCCACGCCATCAGCCGCGCCCAGCGGCGGCGACAGGCGAATCTCCTCGGAGGTCGTCTTGCGCTCGCGCGCCGCCTGGGCGAGCCGATAGATCGCCTCCGACACCTCCGACGACCCCGTGAACAGCCGCTCGACGGCGAGCATGCCGTCGCCTCCCGCCGATGCACCGGCGAGGCGGCGATAGGCCTCGTTCGCATAGGTGATGCGACCGTCACCCTCGACGACGAGGATGCCGTCCGGCGTGGTGTCGGCCACCGTCCGTGTCAGGTCACCCCGGGTCGCCTTGCCGCCGAATTCGATGATGCCAACGGCCGCGGCGAACAGGGCGAACACGCCCACCACCGCCAACAGGGCCAGCAGGCCGATGATGAGGGGTTGGGCCTTTTCGCTGGCCAGCAGCGACAGGGCGATCGCTGCGCCGACCAGTCCGCCCGCCAGCGCCAGCAGCAGCATCACATTGCCGCCGCGCGGCCCGCGCCGCGCCGCGGCCGCGTCCTGCGCCATCGCGGCGTCCTGCTCGGGGCGCTTGGGCATGTTCCATCCGTCCGCCGCCGTCACGCGAGCCTCCTGCGCAAGCGCATCACGTATCCGATGACCTCGGCGACGGCCTTGTAGTGTTCGACCGGAATGTCCTGATCGAGTTCGACGGCCTTGTAAAGCGCGCGGGCCAGCGGCGGGTTCTCGACCACCGGTACCCCTGCGGCCTCGGCCACAGAGCGGATCTTCAGCGCCATCGCGTCGAGACCCTTGGCGACGCAGATTGGGGCGGCCATTCCGGCCTCGTACTGCAGCGCAACCGCAAAATGGGTCGGGTTCATCACCACCACCGTGGCCTTTGGCACCTTGCTCATCATCCGCCGCCGCGACGCCGCCATCCGCAGCTCGCGCAGCTTGTGCTTGATCTCGGGGCTGCCCTCCTGCTCCTTGTGCTCCTGCTTGATCTCCTGCTTGGTCATGCGCTGGCGCTGGAACCAGGTGAATTTCTGGTAGCCGTAGTCGGCAGCCGCCAGCACCGCGTAGATGGCCAGCACAGCGCCCAGCAACTTCACGGCCTCGGTTCTGGTGGCGGGCAACAGGGCTGCCACATCCATCCGCACCAGCCCTTCCAGCCGCCCCCAGTCCGGCCAGATGGCGGCATAGATCGCTGCGCCCACCATCGCCAGCTTGAACAGCCCCTTCACGAACTGGACCAGCGCCTCCTTGCCGAACACGCGCTTGAACCCGGCCATCGGCGAAATCCGCGACAGCTGCGGCGCCAGCGGCTCGGTGGTGATCACCGGCTGGTGCTGCAAGATCGAGCCGAGCAGTCCGGCGAGCAGGACGAGACCGAGCGGTACGGCCAGCGTGACCATCCACGTGGTCAGCGCAAATTTGCCATAGGCCGCCAGGGCCGCGCCATCCGCCGGCACCCGTCCAGCATTGGCGAGCATCCCGCGCAGGCTTGCAAACAAGGTCTGGCTGGCGAAGTCGGAGGTCGCCATCAGCGCCAGGGTGCCGCCTGCGAGCACGAACCAGGTGTTGACCTCCTGGCTCTTGGCGATATCGCCACGCTCGATCGCCTGTTCGAGCTTTCGTTGCGTAGGGTCTTCTGTCCTGTCTTCCTGGTCCTCGCCGCCCTCAGCCATGGCGCGTCACCGCGGGGCGAACGGCAGGAGGAAGGCGGAGATCTCGCGCAGATAGGCGGCCATCATCAGCCCGAGGACGCCCGCCATCAGCACGAAGCCGAGCATGATGGTGGCCGGAACGCCCAGGAAGAACACCTGCATGGCCGGCATCAGCCGCGACAGCACGCCGAGCCCCAGGTTGAACAGCAGGCCAAGCACGATGAACGGCGCGGCGATCTGGACCGCGACGCTGAAGCCCTTCGTCAAGGTGGTCAGCGCCAGGACCGCGGCATCGCCGGTCGGCGGCATCGTGCCGGGCGGCAGCACCGCATAGCTGCCGCCGATTGCAGCGATCACCAGGTGATGGCCATCGGTGGCAAACACCAGCGCGACCCCGATCAGCATCAGGAAATTGCCCAATGCGGCCGCCTGCCCGCCCTGGGTGGGGTCGACCGATTCGGCGAAGGCAAGGCCCAGCGCCTGCGACACGAAATTCCCCGCCGTCTGCAGGCTGGCCACCACCAGCCGCGCCGTGATGCCGATCATCAGCCCGATCAGCAGTTCGAGACCCAGTGTCGCGAACACGGCCGGGCTCAATCCGCCGCCGGGCAGAAGCGGCCGCGCCACGGGGATCAGCGCCAGCGTCAGGAACAGGGCGAAACCCAGCCGCACCCGCGCCGGGATGAAGCGCTCGCCGATCGCCGGCATCAACATCACAAGCGTGCCGACGCGCGCGAACACCAGCATGAACAGCGTGGCAATGTCCGGTCCGATGGCAATCGGCATGGCGGTTTTGTCCGGTCGGGGACCCGGCCCGGCCGGACGCCGTTGCGGCTCTTCCCGGCGACATTCTAGCCGCCCGACGCGATTCGCGTCGCGATCCGCGTCATGTAGCCGGCAAGCGCATCGCCCATGAACGGCAGGGTGAAGATCATCGCCAGCCCCAGCAGGATGATCTTCGGCACGTAGACGACCGTCTGCTCCTGGATCTGGGTCAGGGCCTGCATCAGCGAGATCACAACGCCGACCACGAGCGCCACCAGCATCAGCGGGCTGGCGACCTTGAGGAAGGTGTAGATGCCGTCGCGGGCGACATCGAGAACCTCGGGACCGGTCATGATCAGACCGTCATCCGCATGACTTCCTCATAGGCGGCGATCATCCGGTCACGCACGGCCACGAGGGTCTCCAGCGCGGTCTCCGATTCGGCCACCGCCGTCACCACGTCGACCATGTCGGCCTTGCCCTGGATGGCACGGCTGGCCTGGGCATCGGCATTCTTGCCGGCGTCGGCGACGGTCTGCAGGACATTGCCGAGTGCCTCGGCAAAACCGCCGCCGGTAGCGCCCGCGGCCTTGCCGCCGGCCGCCCCGGCGAGGCCGAGCTTCTGGGTGGCCGCATAGGCGCCCGCGGCAAGGGTGGGTGTGGCCATGGTGATGCTCCGCAGGCGCGCCTCAGACGCGCAGGATTTCCAGGGTCTTGGCGATCATCCGGCGCGCCGCCGAAATCACGTTGAGGTTGGCCTCGTAGCTGCGCTGGGCCTCGCGCATGTCCATCTGCTCGATCAGCGGATTGACGTTGGGGTATTTCACGTCGCCCTTGGCGTCGGCGGCAGGATGGCCAGGCTGGTGCTTGATCTCGAAAGGCTTTTCGTCCTTGCGCACCCGCCCGAGCGACACGGTCTGGGCCTCGAGCTCGCGATCGAAGCGGCGGTCGAATGTCGGCACCTTGCGCCTGTAGGGATCGGCGCCGGGCCGGGTTGCGGTGGAATCCGCGTTGGCGATGTTCTCGGAGATGACCCGCAGCCGT
>JBMOJG010000456.1:0-3510 GCA_049316925.1 Alsobacter sp.
CGGTCAGCGGGTCGCGATGCGCCTTCTGCAGCATCTGCCCCTGCGCATCGTCCACCAGAGCCTGCACCGACCGCTCCAGCAGCGGCTGCGCCTGGTCGGCCCCCTCACGCATCGACCCGTCGCTGAGCCTCCGGGCCAGGCTGGCCAGCGAGAGCTCCAGCTTGCGGGTGGCCGAGCGGTTGGTGAAGGCGCACTCGGCCGCCGGCTCGCTGCGCCACACCAGCTGCATGGGCACCCAGGCACCCGACTTCAACACCTGCCACCAATCGCCCAAGCGCAGTCGCCGCGCCAGGGCAGCCGACGCTTCGTCGGCAACGTCGCGACCATCGCCCGGTGCGCCGAACAGCGCGGCGTCGGGCTGCGCCACCGGCACGGCCCGGCCCTCTCCGACCAGGTCCAGGCAGCGCTGCAGGTCGGCCAGCACCGCCTCGCGCTCGTCGGCCCTCGGGTTGACGGCGGCCAGCAGGCCGTCGATCTGGCCGGTCACCTTCAAGGCCGCCTCGCGGCGCGCGGCTGGTGCGCCGTTCGATTCCGGCGACAGCAGCCACAGCACGCGGTCCAGCAGCGCCAAGGCATCGCTCCAGCGGGCGTCCTGCACGCCCGCGCGCAACTCCAGCATCACCAGCGCCTGACGCCAGCCCGCCTCCAGCAAGGCCCGGACGACGGTCGGCACCTCCTGGCCCGCGAGCCGCAAGTGCAGGGCCTCCTGCACGCGCCGCCGGGACAGCCTCATCCGCTGCCGGCCCTCGCAGGCCTCCTGGAGCTGCTCGACGCGGGTCTGCCGGGTCTGCTGCAGGGGCGGCAGCAGGCGAGACAGGCTGTCCCGCGCCTTGGCGTACACCTCGGGGTCCTGCTCGGCCTGGCGGCAGATTCGGTCCACCGCGAGCTGCAAGAAACGGTGCAGCTTGGGATCGAAGAACCGGCCCTCGTCGTCCACCGCGACCGCGTACTGTTCCAGCAGGTCGACCACCTGCCGCGCGGGGTGGTCGACGCTGTCCGGGAAGCCGGCCTCGCGCAGGCTCAGCTTGAGCAGCGGCTGCTCGAGCTGCTTGAGCAGGCCGTCGATGCCCTGGCCGCCGCCGGACACCGCCAAGGCCTTGCCGAACAGGGTGCCGGCGTCGTCCAGCGCCCGCCGCATGGGGGCGCCGATGCTCATGCCGCCCGCCGCCAGGGCCATGCGCTCGCTCAGCGGCAGCCGGCCCGCGTCCGGGGGCTCCATCCAGCCTGCGGGCGGTGGGGCTTCGATCAGCCGCGTGAGGTCGCCCAGGGTGGCCACGGCGGCGCCTGCGGCCTCGGGCGACGCAGCCGCCGAAAGGGCCGCAGGGACAGGCCAGGCCGGCTCGCCGCGCGGCACAGCGGCCGCGCGCAGCAGGCCCTGGGCCAGCGGCAGCAGTTCGGGACCAGCCATACCCGCCGCCCGGCCGGCCGGGCGTTGCGCCGGGCCGGCCGCGCGGAACGCCGGGCCGGAGTCCAGTCGTTCCTCCTGCTTCAAGGCCGCGATCAGGCTGTCCAGGCTGTAGTCGGGCCCGGACTGCGGCGCGCCGCGGCGGGGGGAATCGGCGTCGCTTTCGGTGACTTCGGGCATCGCGGCGGCGCCGCGGCCACGCCGATCCTCGAGCAGTGCCGGGGACCCGCCCGGAGATGGCGCCTCCATCGGCGTCGCCGCGCTGCGCTCGGGCTCGGGTTCGCCCAAGACCGACAAGGCCTCGTCCAGGTCCTGGGCCAGGGCGCCCAGGTGGCGCTCCAGCACCCGGCCGAAGGCCTGGTATGCGATCTCCCGGGAGGCGGCGCACAGCGTCAGCTCCCGCGTCGCGGCGTGGAAGGCCCGGCAGATCGTCGTCGGGCCGAAGGGGTTGCTCTGGCGATCGAGGGGCCGGCCGACCAGCAGCCCGTAGCGCTTCACCACGCCCGCCATCGGCACCGAGAAGTCTCCCTCCGTCTCCAGCCGGTTGATCACCCCCGCCAGACGCAGCCAGTCCTCGAACTCCGACTCCTCGAGCAAGGCCAGGACCTGCTCCGCATCGCCGGGGGTCGCACCCGCCCCGCCCTGGGGGTAAGCGGCCGGGCCCGGCACGGCGCGGGCAAGCAGGCGCCGCTCGACACCGACCCGCCCTGCCTTCAGGACGGCAAGCGCCTCCCGCAGGCGCAGCTTGTCGGGCTTGGCGGGGGCATTGTCGGCCGCCTCCTGGAAGGGCGCATCGAGGCCGTGGAAGAACTCATCCAGCACCCGGCGCAGGGCGGTCCGGAACAGCGCCCAGCACCGCTGCCGGGGGTCGGCCGGGGCCTCCCCGGCGGGTTCCAGCCGGGGTCCCGCGGGCTTGGACCGGGAGGCCGCCTGCAAGGCCTCGAAGGCCTCCTGGGGCATGGAGGGCACCATCAAGCCGGCGCCGGCCGCGGACGCATGGGTCATCGTGCCGAAGAACCGGAAAAGGCGGGGCTGGCCATCGATCACGGCCGTGAAGATCACCTCGACGAGCGCACCCGCGCCCAACCCGTCCGTGGCGCGGCCCGCCTCGGCGCGGTCGCCAAACGCCAAGTACAGCCCGAGCCGGCAGAAGTTGCGGATCTCGCAGGCGAAGGTCGTGCCCATGACCAGGGCACTCGCTGGCTGGCAGATCTCCATGCGAGGTCGGCGCCGGTTGTTCACCCGTTTCATCGCGATTGCCCGTCTCCGTTGCCACCTGTGTGACGCAATATCGGCAGTCAGTGCACGGACTTGAAGCGCCGTCCGCCAGCCCTCAGCGACCGCGAGCGCCAGCCGGATCGGCACGCACAGCGCGTCGAGCACCGGCGGCAGCGGCGGGCGGCGGGCGCAGGGACGACAAGGCGCCAGTCAGGCGGCCGTCGCGGCCGCCCCGGCAAGCAGCCGGCGGATCGGCGCCGGCAGGCCCAGCGCCAGCGCCTCGGCCGGCTCGAACCAGCGGCCGTCGGGCAGCGCCTCGGGCTGCGCGGAGCGGGCGGGCAGCGTCCAGGCCAGCGCCTGCAGCGTCCATTCGAAGTGCGTGAGGGCGTGCTGGAAGGGCTCGAGCCACTCGCCCTGGCCGCGCCATCCGGCCACCCGGGTCTGCAGCGCCTCGGCGGAGTCGAACTCGGGCAGGCTCCACAGCCCGGCCCACACGCCGGTGTCCGGCCGCTGCACCAGCCACCAGCGCCGGCCCTGGCGCAGCCACAGCAGCGCGCTGCTGCGGCGGCCGCGGGCGCCGCGGCGCGTCTTCACCGGGTAGCGCTCGGGCGCCCCTTCGCGCCGCGCGACGCAGCCCGCATTCACCGGGCAGTGCAGGCAGGCCGGGCGGCGCTGCGTGCACAGCGTGGCGCCCAGGTCCATCAGACCCTGGGTGTAGGTGTCGACGCCACGGGCCGGCAGCAGCGCGGTGGCCTCGTCCCACAGCGCCTGCACGGCCGGCGCGCGCGACAGGTCACCCGCAAAGCCGAGAACCCGGGTCAGCACCCTCTTCACGTTGCCGTCGAGGATGGCGACCCGTTCGCCGAAGCAGAACGCCGCGATCGCCG
>JBMOJG010000457.1:0-3502 GCA_049316925.1 Alsobacter sp.
CCTTCATGGGCGCGACATCGACTGTGATGCTGCGCAGCGGACCCTGGACGCGGACGCCGCGGGCCAGGGCCTCGGCCGGCAGCAGCAGGGACCCGGCCCCGAGGGAGCCGAGACCGATGAGGAGGGTGCGGCGGTCAGACGAATGCGACATCGACAATTTCGTAGCTCTTCCCGCCACCTGACGTGTTGACCTCGACCTGGTCGCCCGACTTCTTGCCGATCAGGGCGCGGGCGATGGGCGACGTGATGGATACCTTGCCGGACTTCACGTCGGCCTCTGATTCGCCGACGATCTGGTAGGTTTTTTCCTCGTCGGTGTCCTCGTCGATGAGCTTCACCGTCGCGCCGAACTTGATCGTCGAACCTGACAGTTTGCTGACGTCGATGATCTCGGCGCGTGACAGCTTGTCCTCGAGCTCCGCGACGCGGCCCTCGTTGAGCGACTGCTGCTCCTTGGCGGCGTGATACTCCGCGTTCTCGGAGAGGTCGCCGTGGGAGCGCGCCTCGGCGATCGCAGCGATGATGCGCGGGCGCTCGACCTGCTGGCGCACGCGCAGTTCCTCTTCAAGGGCCTTGTAGCCCGAAGGGGTCATGGGAATCTTGTCCATCGTCCCATCCGTTCGAACAGTTCGGACGACAGCCCTGTACCGGTCCCCATTGCGGACCGGTTGCAGTCAACCGTCGCCTGACACCTGGCTGCGGCGAGAGGGCGGGGGCCCTCAGTCGACCGCGATGAAGTAGTCCTGCAGGGCGCGCACCTCGAGATCGCCGCCCAGATAGGCCTTGATCCCCTGCGCCGCCGCGACTGCTCCCGCTAGCGTGGTGTAATACGGCACCTTATGCAAGAGGGCCGCCCGGCGCAGCGATCGGCTGTCCGTCAGAGCCTGCTTGCCCTCCGTGGTATTGAAAACCAGCTGGATCTCACCGTTCTTGATGGCGTCCACCACATGGGGACGGCCCTCCAGGACCTTGTTGATGGTATCGGAGGCGACGCCGTTGGCGGCCAGAAAGCGCTGGGTTCCGCTGGTGGCGACGACCCGGAAACCGAGATCGGCAAGCAGACGGACGCTTTCGAGGATCCGGGGCTTGTCGCGCTCGCGCATGGAGACGAACACGGTGCCGGCCTTCGGCACCTTGGTGCCGCCGCCGAGCTGGCTCTTGGCGAAGGCGACGCCGAACGAATGGTCGAGGCCGATGACCTCGCCGGTCGAGCGCATCTCGGGGCCGAGCAGCACGTCGACGCCGGGGAAGCGGGCGAAGGGGAACACCGCCTCCTTGACGCCGATATGGCCGAGCACCCGCGGCTTCAGCCCGAACGAGGCGAGGCTCTCGCCGGCCATGATCCGCGAGGCGATCTTGGCGAAGGGCTCGCCCACGACCTTGGCGACGAACGGCACCGTGCGCGATGCGCGGGGATTGACCTCGAGCACGTAGATGTCGCCGTCCTTGAGCGCGTACTGGACATTCATGAGCCCGCCAACGTCCAGAGCCAGCGCCAGTTCCCGCGTCTGGCGCTCCAGCTCGGCGATGGTGTCGGGGGACAGCGAATGCGGCGGCAGCGCGCAGGCGCTGTCACCCGAATGGATGCCCGCTTCCTCGATGTGCTCCATGATGCCGGCGATGAACACGTCCTTGCCGTCGCTCAGGCAGTCGACATCGACCTCGATGGCGTCCGACAGGTAGCGGTCGAACAGCAGCGGGTTCTTGCCCAGCACCATGTTGATCTGGCCGGTCTTGTCGTTGGGATAGCGGGCCTTGATGTCGTTGGGGACGAGCTCGGGCAGGGTGCCAAGCAGATAGCGGTCGAAGGTCGCCTCGTCATGGATTATCTCCATGGCGCGGCCGCCGAGAACGTAGGATGGCCGCACGACCAGCGGCAGGCCGAGCTCCTGCATGACGATGCGGCTCTGCTCGACCGAATAGGCGATGGCGTTCTGCGGCTGTTTCAGACCGAGCTTGTCGAGCAGCCGCTTGAAGCGGTCGCGGTCCTCGGCGAGGTCGATCATGTCGGGCGAGGTGCCAAGGATGGGAATTCCGGCCGCCTCCAGCGCCTTGGCGAGCTTCAGCGGCGTCTGGCCGCCGAACTGGACGATGACGCCGACCAGCGTGCCGTTCTGGCGCTCCTTGGCGAGGATCTCGAGCACGTCCTCGCCGGTCAGCGGCTCGAAATACAGCCTGTCGGAGGTGTCGTAGTCGGTCGACACGGTCTCCGGGTTGCAGTTGACCATGATCGTCTCGAACCCGGCCTCGGTCAGCGCGAAGCAGGCATGGCAGCAGCAATAGTCGAACTCGATGCCCTGGCCGATGCGGTTGGGGCCGCCGCCGAGGATCACCACCTTGCGGCGGTCGCTGGGGCGGGCCTCGTCGGCCGGCAGGCCGGCGAAGGGCGGCGCATAGGTCGAGTACATGTAGGCGGTGGGCGAGGCAAACTCGGCCGCGCAGGTGTCGATGCGCTTGTAGACCGGGCGCACGTCGAGGGCCCGGCGGCGCTTCGTGACCTCGGCCTCGGGCAGCTTCGCCAGCACCGAGAGCCTGGCGTCGGCAAACCCCATGGCCTTGAGGCCACGGAAGGCGCCGGGCGTGGTCGGCAGGCCGTGGGCGCGGACGCGCTCCTCGGTGGCGACGATTTCGGCGAGCTGCTCGAGGAACCAGCGGTCGATCTTGCAGGCCTGGTAGACCTGCTCGACGTCGAAGCCGAGCCGCATCGCCTGAACGACCTTGAGCAGCCGGTCGGGCGTCGGCGTGCCCAGCGCGGCTCGGATGGCGTTCTTGTCGTCGCCCTGGCCGAGGCCCTCGATCTCGATCTCGTCGAGGCCGGTGAGGCCGGTCTCCAGCGAGCGCAGCGCTTTCTGCAGCGATTCCTGGAAGGTCCGGCCGATCGCCATGGCCTCGCCGACCGACTTCATCGAGGTGGTGAGCGTGTGCTCGGCGCCGGGGAACTTCTCGAAGGCGAAGCGCGGGATCTTGGTGACGACGTAGTCGATGGTCGGCTCGAACGAGGCCGGGGTGGCGCCGCCGGTGATGTCGTTGGCGATCTCGTCGAGCGTGTAGCCGACCGCAAGCTTGGCGGCGACGCGGGCGATGGGAAAGCCGGTGGCCTTGGAGGCCAGCGCCGAGGAGCGCGACACCCGCGGGTTCATCTTGATGACGATCATCCGCCCGGTGTCGGGATCGACCGCGAACTGGACGTTGGAGCCGCCGGTCTCGACGCCGATCTCGCGCAGCACCGCCAGCGAGGCGTCGCGCATGCGCTGGTATTCCTTGTCGGTGAGCGTCAGCGCCGGCGCGATGGTGATCGAATCGCCGGTGTGGACGCCCATCGGGTCGATGTTCTCGATGGAGCAGACGATGATGCAGTTGTCCGCCTTGTCGCGGACCACCTCCATCTCGAACTCCTTCCAGCCGAGTACGCTCTCCTCGATCAGCACCTCGGAGGTGGGCGATGCATCGATGCCGCGCTCGACGATGTCGATGAACTCGGCCTTGTTGTAGGCGATGCCGC
>JBMOJG010000458.1:0-3495 GCA_049316925.1 Alsobacter sp.
GGCGACGGACTGGCGTTGTTGAACCAGATGAATCAGGCGCACGCCGCGCAACATCCCGGCGATTCACGACTCGATGCCCGCATTGCCGGCTATCAACTCGCCGCGAAGCTTCAGCTCAGCGCGCCCGAAGCCTTCGACGTGATGCGCGAGCCCGAGTCTGCACGCCAGGCCTACTGCCTCGACAGCGCCGACAAAGCCACTGCTGACTTCGGCAAGCGCTGCCTGCTCGCAACGCGCCTCATCGAGCGCGGCGTGCGCTTTGTCCAGGTTTGGAGCGGCCCCGAGGGCGCGGTGAACAACTGGGACAACCACGGCAACATCCCCAAAGAACTCCCGCCGATGTGCGCCAGCATCGACAAGCCCATCGCCGCCCTACTGCGCGATCTCCGCCAGCGCGGCCTCGCCGAAGACACGCTCGTCGTCTGGACCACGGAGTTTGGACGCACGCCGTTTTCGCAGGGATCACTGGGCCGCGATCACAACTGCGGCAGTTTCGTGAGCTGGCTTTGGGGCGCAGGCATCAAGCCCGGCATCGCCCACGGCCAGAGCGACGATCTGGGCTACCAGGCCGCGCAAGACATCACCACCGGCTACGATATGCATGCCACCATCCTACACCTGCTCGGCATCGATCATCAAAAACTCACCGTGCGCACCAACGGCGTGGACCGACGCCTCACGGATGTGCATGGGAACGTGGTGAAGGAGATTCTCGCTTGAAGCCAATCACCGGCCATGAAAACGCATCGGACTTACATGCCAGACATCGCTGCGGACCTCGCATCGGTCCCAAGGAGCCAGTCATGAGAAACAACTCATTCACCATCATGCTGCTGGGCCTGTTGCTGATTGCAACGCCAGTCCGGGCGACTGATGTTGCATCGGCGAATGCGGATGAGTTCTTCACTTCCAAAATCGAGCCGTTGCTGAAACAGCGCTGCTACGAGTGTCATTCGCACGAAAAGACAATGAAGGCTGGGCTGACGCTCGATTCCAAATCGGGCTGGGAGGAAGGAGGAGACTCGGGGCCGGCTATCGTCGTGGGAAAACCGGAGGAGAGCTTGCTCATCAAGATGGTGCGCTGGTCAGATGACGATCACCAGATGCCGCCGAAAGAAAAACTCCCGGCGTCGGAGATCGCGCTGTTGGAGGAATGGGTGAAGCGCGGAGCGTCCGATCCGCGCGTGCTCGTAGAGACGCGACCAAATGCCACGGACTGGTGGTCACTCAAGCCGCTGGTGAAACCCGCGCTTCCAGTCATCGCAGGCTCGACGGTCGAGCATCCGGTGGATGGCTTCATCCGGGCGCGGCTCGCGGAGCGGAAGCTGACCCCTTCGCCGGAAGCAAACCGGCGCACGCTAATCCGGCGGTTGTATTTCGATCTGCATGGTTTGCCGCCGTCGCCTGCCGAGGTAGAGGCTTTTGAAAAGGACAGTGATCCGAAGGCTTACGAGCATCTGGTGGACCGGTTGCTCGCTTCACCGCGCTATGGCGAGCGCTGGGCGCGGCACTGGCTGGATACGATTCATTTCGCGGAGACGCATGGCTGTGGTCACGATCTGCCACGGGATCATGCGTGGCGGTATCGCGACTATGTCATCGAGTCGCTGAACGTCGATAAGCCTTGGCCGCGTTTTGTGCGCGAGCAGCTCGCTGCGGACCGTCTTTTCCCCGAGGAGCCGCGTCTCATCGCTGCGCTCGGGTTTCTCGGCGCGGGGGTGTTTGACCACAGCGCGTATGAGACGGCTCCGACGAACTTCGACTACCTCGACCGCGATGATTTGGTGACGCAGACGATGGCTGCCTTCACCAGCACCACGGCGAACTGCGCCCGTTGCCACGCGCACAAGTTCGATCCGATCACGCAGGAGGATTACTACGCGCTGCAAGCAGTCTTTGCGGGCATCATTGAAGGCGATATTCCTTTTGATGAAGACATGAAGGTCGCGCGGCAGCGGAAGCATTGGCAGTCGCTGCTCAACGCCGCTGAAGCGCAGGACAAGACCGTGCTGCTCACTGCAGAAAATGAGGTGATCGTCGCCGATTGGGAGAAGCGTCAGGGGCCGGCGGTAAAATGGACGACGCTCGAATACGAGAGCTTCATCAGCACCGAGGGCTCGACGCTTTCGCGCAGCGGCGAGGTCATCATCTCTGGCGGCACCAAGCCGGAGAAAGACACGTATGTCATCACTGCCACGGCGCCGCTCGCGAGCATCACCGCGTTGCGGCTCGATGTCATCGCAGACAAGTCCCTCCCCAAAGACGGTCCGGGCAGACAGGACAACGGCAATCTTACGGTGAGCGAGTTTGAGGCGCAGGTCTTCGATGCTGGAGCATCGTCGCCGGTGAAGTTGAAGTTCTCACACGCGACGGCGGACTTCAATCAAGCCAGCTACGCAGCTCCGTCGGCAATTGACGGCAATGCGGCCACGGGCTGGGGTATTCATCCGGCCGTGGGGCAGTCGCACCATGCAGTGTTCGAACTCGCTGCTCCGCATACCTTGAAGCCTGACGCGAAGATCACCATCTCGCTGAAGCAACTCGCGCCGCAGTCGCATCTCGTGGGCCGCTTCACACTCTCCGCGACCGATGAACCCGCAGACCGCGTTTCAGCGTTGCCTGCGATCGCCTCCTCCGCGCTCGCGATTCCCGACGATAAACGCACCGAGCCGCAACACGTCGCGCTCGCTGCTCATGTGCTGCGCCTGCATGCTGCCGATGCAATGCAAAAGCTGCCCGCGCCGGCGCTCGTCTATGCCGCTGGCAGGAAGGCCGATGTGCTGCTCGCTGTCAGCAAAGGCAAGCCGACCACCGTGGCCAAGCCCAAAGCCGTGCACATCTTGAAACGAGGAGAGTTTGATAAGCCCATCGGTGACGCCGAGAGTGGCGTGCTCAGTGCCGTGAAGGTGCTGCCCGCGCGTTTCACCAAGGCGCACGCCGGCGATGAATCCGAACGCCGCGCTTCGCTCGCCGATTGGATCGCCGATGACAAAAACCCGCTCACCTGGCGCAGCATCGCGAACCGCGTGTGGCATTACCATTTCGGTCGCGGCATCTGCGATACGCCCAGCGATTTCGGGCGCATGGGCGGCGTGCCTTCGCATCCCGAACTGCTCGACTGGCTCGCCTGCGAATTGCGCGACAGCGGAGGCTCCTTGAAGCATCTGCACCGCCTCATCGTCACCAGCGCCGCGTATCGCCAGAGCAGCGAGCACCGCGAAGAGGATGCAAAGCTCGACGGCGACAACCGTCTGCTCTGGCGCATGAATCGCTTGCGCCTCGACGCCGACAGCTACCGCGACTTCGTCCTCGCTGCGGCGGACAGACTCGACCTCACCCTCGGCGGTCCCAGCGAGCGGCAATTCATCACCGGCCCGCCCGTGCAGCTCACGCCCACGCTCGACTACGCCGCCTACGACTGGTCCACGCTACCGAGGCATCGCCGCAGCATCTACCGCTTCGTCTGGCGCGGCGTGCCCGACCCTTTCATGGACA
>JBMOJG010000459.1:0-3494 GCA_049316925.1 Alsobacter sp.
ATCGGCGTCAGTTACCAGCCCTCGCTGTACTGGGCGCTGCCGTTCCACTACGCCACGGTCAAGGGCTGGTGGAAGGATGTGGGGCTCGCGCCCAACTTCTCGACATTCCCGGCCGGTGCACCGCAGGTCGCGGCCGCCGCGGCGAAGTCGTGGGACGTGGGCGGCACAGGTTCGGTGCCGGCGGTTCTGGGTGCCGTGCGCTTCAACATCCTGACCATCGGCATCACCAACGACGAGTCGAAGACCAACGCCATGATGGTGCGTGGCGACAAGTTCGACGCCATCAAGGCCGACCCCAAGCTGCTCAAGGGCCAGAAGCTGCTGCTCACCACCAATTCGACGGTGGACTATGCGGCCCGCAAATGCCTCGCGAAGTTCGGCCTCGGCCAGACGGACATGCAGTTCGTCAACCTGGGCCAGGCGCAGATCATCACCGCCGTGACATCGAACAACGGCGACGTGGCGGGCGTGTGGGCGCCGAACACCTACACGCTGGAGGATCGCGCCGGAGCCAAGTACCTGTGCTCCGGCGCTGACGCCGACGCCATCGTGCCCGGCGCTTTGATCGTGCGCGCAGACTTCGCCAAGGAGAGGGCCGACGACGTCGCCAGGTTCCTCGCGGTGTTCCTGCGCGGCTGGTCCTGGGCCAAGGCCAATCCCGCCGAGGCGCGCACGCTCGCGCTCGACTTCTACAAGCAGGGCGGGCTCGAAGTGTCGGCCCGCGCCATGGACCAGGAGTTCGCGCTGCGGCCGACCTTCGGGCTCGATGAGCAGCTGAAGCTGATGGGGCGTGGGGCCTCCGGGTCGACCGTCGACGGCTGGTTCACCGAGATCGGCAAGTTCATCACCGATGTCGGCACGATCCCGGCCAACCCCGAGCCGAAGAACTACATCACCGACGACTACCTGAAGCGCGTCGCTGCCGACCCCAAGCTACGCGCCTTCGCGACCGAATTCGACAAGAAGTGACGTCTCCGGGCGGCCGGCCTCCGGGCCGGCTGCCCGCCTGCCACCTCCATCGAGCAAGCCGGACACACGCCATGGCGATCACCATCCTCAAGAAGGCGACGAAAACTCCGGAATCGGAGACCGATACGGCCCGCGCCGTCGTGAGCGACATGCTGGCAGCGATCGAGACGGGCGGCGAGCAAGCCGTGCGGGACTATGCGCGACAACTGGACAAATGGGATGGTCCGGTCGTTCTCGATCCAGGGACTATCGCCGCCACCCTGCGCGACATCCCGCAGGCTGTGAAGGACGACATCGCCCTCGCGGCGGAACGCGTCAGCCGGTTCGCGCTGGCGCAACGCGCCTCCGTGCAGGACTTTTCCCTCGAGATTTCCCCGGGGCTGCACCTCGGCCAGAAGCTCGTGCCGGTGAACACCGCCGGCTGCTATGTGCCAACCGGACGCTACGCCCACATTGCCTCCGCCTACATGTCCGTTGCCACCGCCAAGGCGGCAGGCGTGAAGCACGTCGTCGCCTGCTCGGCGCCGTTTCGCGGCCAGGGCATTCACCCGCACGTTCTGTACGCCATGACGGTCGCGGGCGCCGACACGATCCTGTGCCTGGGAGGCGTGCAGGCCATCGCCGCGATGACCTTTGGCCTCTTCACGGGACGCCCCGCCGACATCATCGTCGGACCCGGCAACAAGTTCGTCGCGGAAGCCAAACGCATGCTCTTTGGCAAGGTCGGCATCGACGTCTTTGCCGGGCCCTCCGAGGTCGCCGTCATCGCCGATGACAGTGCCGACCCGCTGATCGTGGCGACCGACCTGGTCGGCCAGGCCGAACACGGCCACGAGAGCCCGGCCTGGCTCATCACCTCATCGCGCCGGATCGCCGACGAGGTCGCCCGCCTCATGCCCGAGCTGATCGCCACACTGCCGCCGACCGCCTGCGGCGCTGCTGGCGCGGCCTGGCGCGACTATGGCGAGATCGTCCTGTGCGACACGCGCGAGGAGATGGTCGAGGTGTCCGACCGCTATGCCTGTGAGCACCTTGAGGTGCATTGCCACGACCTGGAGTGGTGGCACGCCCATCTGTCCAACTATGGATCGCTGTTCCTGGGCGAGGAGACCAATGTCGCCTTCGGCGACAAGGTCTCAGGCCCCAACCACATCCTGCCCACCAAGTTCGCGGCGCGGTATTCGGCCGGGCTGTCCGTGCACAAGTTCCTCAAGCCGCTGACCTGGCAGCGCATGGACCGGGAGGCCTGCAAGGCCATCGCGCCGGTGTCCGCCCGGATCTCGCGGCTGGAGGGCATGGAGGCGCATGCCCGGACCAGCGACGCCCGAATGGCAAAATATGCACCCGGGACGAATGTCGACCTTGGTGTACCGGTGGAGGTCTGATGACTTTTCGGTTGACGGAGCTGTTTGACCTGACCGGGTCGACCGCGCTGGTCACCGGCGGCAACAGCGGCATCGGGCTCGCCATGGCGCGCGCGCTCGGGCTGGCGGGCGCCGCCGTCGTGGTCGTTGCCCGGCGCGAAGCCGAGCTCGACGCGGCCCGGCGTGGCCTGGCATCCGAGGCCATCGACGCACGCGCGCTGCCCTTTGACCTGACCCGCGACGATGTGGGTCGGGCGGTCGCTGATGCGTGTTCGGCAATCGGCGCTGACATCGACATCCTGGTCAATGCGGCCGGCGTGAACCTGCGCCAGCCATTTGGAGAGGTGACGGCAGCCGCCTTCGACCTGCACATGGCGCTGCATTTGCGCGCACCGTTCTTGCTGACACAGGCCCTGGCCCCGGCCATGGCCGGGCGACGGCACGGTCGCATTCTCAACCTCGCCTCCCTGCAGAGCACGAGGGCCTTTGCCAATTCGGCCCCCTATGGCGCCGCCAAGGGCGGCATCGTGCAGCTGACCCGCGCCATTGCCGAGGCCTGGTCGGGTCACGGCGTCACCTGCAACGCCATTGCGCCCGGTTTCTTCCCGACGCCCCTGACGGCACCGGTCTTCAGCGATCCCGAGCGAGCGGCGCGCAATGCGGCGCAAACGGCAATCGGGCGGAATGGTGAGCTTGACGATCTCGCCGGCGTGACGGTGTTTCTCGCCTCGCGGGCGTCAGCCTACATCACCGGACAGACACTGGCGGTCGATGGCGGGTTTACAGCGAAATAGGATTGGCCATGAAAGCGCTTGTCTACACCGGCCCCAACCAGCTTGTGTTCCGCGACGAGCCCGATCCCGAGCCGGAGACCGGCGAGGTCCTGGTCCAGGTCGAGGCGGTAGGCATCTGCGGCTCGGACATGCACGCCTATCACGGCCATGATTCACGGCGCCCCGCGCCGCTGATCCTCGGCCACGAGGCGGCAGGGCGGATTGTGGCGGGGCAGCGCGCCGGCGAGCGCGTGACCATCAACCCCCTGGTGATCGATCCTGAGTGCCCCTATGCCCGCGAGGGCCGAGGGCATCTTTCGCCGACGCGCCAGATCATCTCCATGCCCCCGCGCCCGGGGGCCTTCGCGCAGTTCCTGCGCATCCCCAC
>JBMOJG010000460.1:0-3490 GCA_049316925.1 Alsobacter sp.
CGATCGCCTGGTCGGCCTGCCGGACGAGATCGTCCAGCGGCACCCCCTCGGCGTTCGCGGTGCCGTCGCGCGGGTGCGTGGCAGCCCGTTCGCAGGCGGTCTCCGGTGCAAGGCCGGCCTCGCCGGGGGTCGGCAAGGCTCCCAGCAGCTCCCGCGCTGCATCCGCGTGCCGTCCTGTGGGATGGCGCTGGAGGTAGAACTCCACGAGCGGCCGGACGCGCACGCGCCGGGCGAGCTCCCACAGGGAATCGTCGGCGCCCGGGTCGCCGGCCGGCGCGCTGCGGCTTGCCCCTGAGTCCAGGCTGGCCATCTTGGTCTGCTCCAGCTTGGAGCGCACGTCGGCCACATGGGCGCCGGTCGGATAGCGCTCCAGGTAGATGCGCAGCAGCGCCGGATCCCCGGACGAGCCCGCAAGCTGCCAAAGCTGGATCTCGGGGGAGGCGGTTTCGGCCGCCCCGGGCGCAAAGGCGAACTGGCGGGTGAGCGAGGAGTTCTCCCACGGCACCTGGAACCCGCCTGTTGCCGCGATCACGTCGCGCCGCACCCGGATCATCATTGAGGCGATGTCCTGGCCGCGCGTGCCCATGTGGCTGAGCACTGCCTGCGCAAACGGACTGTTGCGGCCGCCACCGTCGAACGCCACGTTGTCCGGCTGCGTTGCAAAAGCGATCAGGAAACCGGCCGCATTGCCGATCCGGGCGAGGCCGTTCTGGACCGTTCCGGTCGCGACGCCCTGACCGGTCAGCGGATTGTTGCGGCAGGCGTCCAGCAAAACGAGATGCACACCGCGCGATCCCTCCAGTCCGGCGAGGAAGCGCTGCAGGTCGACGGTCCGCAGAGCGATGTCGTCGCGACCCCGGATCACCGCGTCCACCGGCACCAGATAGTTCTTGGCGTCGGCCTGGAAGCCGTGTCCCGCATAGTAGAACAGCGAAACATCCGCATCCCGGGCCGATTGCGTAAATCGCTGCATTGCCTCGCGCATGCCGGGAAGGTCGAGGTCGGTGCCTCGTGTCACCTCGAAGCCCTGCTGCTTCAGCGAAACGGCGATGTCGAACGCGTCGTTCACCGGATTCTTGAGCGGCTTGAGGCCCTGATAGCCGCCGTTGCCGATCACCAGCGCGACGCGCTTCTCGGCAGCCGCTGGCGGGCACGCCAGCATGGCCGTGGCAACAAGTGCGACCAGCCACGCATAAGCGCGCCGGAGGAGGCTCGCCCCTCCCGCTGTCGAAGATCGCCCGCCGATACCGGGCGCGGCCGCTGGCGCTGTCGCCGCGTGGGTCATGCGTTCTTGATCAGTGTCCCGGCGCTGCGCAGAGGGCGCCTCGTGCGGCTCCATTATCCCGTGGTGCCCTGCTTTGAGCAATGCACGATCGCCTCACCGGCCCGCGGTCATCCGTACACAACGGAAAGCTGCACAACCTGAGTTCCACTTTCCGGAGCGGGATCGAGCCATTAGCCTCGGGACAGGCGAATCGGTCGGCGGATTCAGTGCGTTGTCCTGCCCGGTTGCGATCCGCCGACACACCCGGACCGTCCGGGTCCTCACCAAGTGGCCGTCATGACCGATCCCGCCTCCCAGGACGCCTCGGCCACGGATGGCCGTCTCGATGATATCCGCATCCGGGTCGTGTTCGAACTCGGACGCATCGAACTGCCGCTCGGCGCCGTGGAAACGCTGGGGGAGGGCCATGTGTTTGATCTCGGAAAGGCCCAGTCCGGTGCCATCGACATCATCGCGGGCGGCCGGCGGATCGGCACCGGCAGCCTGGTGAAGGTTGGTGACGGCGTCGGCGTGCGTGTCGGCAAGCTGCAGCGATGACCGGCCAGATCGGCTCCAACATTGTCTCCCTCGTCGCGCTGACGGGGCTGCTCGGCCTGATCCCCATGATGGTGGTGTGCGTCACCTCATTCGCCAAGATCTCGGTCGTACTCTTTCTCGTCCGCAACGCGCTGGGTATCCAGCAGACGCCGCCCAACCTCGTGCTCTATGCGGTGTCGATCATCCTGTCGTTCTACGTGATGGCGCCGGTGCTGACGAACGTCTACGCCGTCGTCACCGATCCGCGCGCGAGCTACGCCTCCGTCTCCGACTGGGAGCGGGTTGCAGCCGATTCGGTTGCCCCGGTGCGGCGCTTCCTCGATCGCCATGCGACCCCGGAGTCGCGTGTGTTTTTCGTCGAAAGCACCCGGAAGCTGTGGGAGCAGCAGCCGCGCGGCGGCGTTCAGGATACCGACCTGGTCATCCTGGTGCCGGCCTTCCTCGTCTCCGAGCTGCGCCGCGCCTTCGAAATCGGCTTCCTGCTCTATCTGCCGTTCATCGCCATCGACCTTGTGGTCAGTGCGATCCTCATGGCGCTCGGCATGCAGATGATGTCGCCCACCGTGGTGTCGACCCCGTTCAAGCTGCTGCTGTTCGTCTCGGTGGACGGCTGGCGTCGCCTGCTCGAGGGTCTCATCCTCAGCTACGCGCCGGCCATCTGATGACCTCAGAGGCTTTCACCCACGAGATCTACGCCATTCTGGTCGCGTCGGCCCTGTTCGCGGGCCCCGCCTTGCTGCTGGCCGCCGTCATCGGGCTGATCCTTGGCGTGCTGCAGGCAATCACCCAGATCCAGGACCAGACCCTTGGCCAGGTCGTCAAGATCGTCGTGATCTCGCTCGCCCTGATGGGGCTGGGCGGCCGCCTGGCGGCGCCGCTGCACGACAAGACCGTGCAGCTGTTTGCGTCCTTCCCCACGATGGTGCGCTGACGGTGGCAGGCCGCGCCACCCCCGGCGGCGGCTGAGCGGATGGAAACCGCGGCGGCCGACCTCGTGCTGGAGCGCTTCGGCCTCGGCCTGTCGGCGCTCGTGCTGGGGTCGATGCGGGTGCTGGGCATTGCGTTCGTGTTCCCGCTGTTCACCTGGACGCGGCTCACCGGTCCCATCCGGCTGGTGTTTGCCTTCGCCGTGTCGCTGCCGGTGAGCGCCATGGTGCATGCCGACCTCGGCCGCGCTGGCGAACTGGCGCCGGCAACGCTGGCGGTGCTGATCGGCAAGGAGTTCATGCTGGGGGCCGCCATCGGCATGGTGCTGGCGATCCCGTTCTGGGGTGCGCAGGCCGCTGGCGACGTGGTCGACCTCTACCGCGGCGCCTCCGCCGCCAATCTGCACGATCCGATGAACGCCACCGAGGTCAGCGTGCTGGGCACGCTGCTGATCCAGCTCACCTTGGCGCTGTTCGTGGTGTCTGGCGGACTGACGACGACGCTGGGCGCCGTTTTCGACACGTTCCGTGCCTGGCCGGTGACCCAGATCGCGCCACCCTTCACGCTCGACGCGGTGGCGGCGGCCGGCAGTCTCGTCGGCGCCCTGGTCCGCGTCGGGGTGACGATTGCGGGCCCGCTGCTGTTGGCCATGCTGCTCGCCGACGTGGCCCTCGTCCTGATCGCCCGCGGCGCCCGGCAGTTCCCGGTGTTCGATCTCTCGGTGACGGCCAAGAACCTCGT
>JBMOJG010000461.1:0-3484 GCA_049316925.1 Alsobacter sp.
CTTCATCTTGGCAAAGGCCGGGCTCTCCTCCATCTGCAGGCGGATCCAGACCGAGATCCCGAGCAGGAAGATCGACAGCAGGAACGGAATGCGCCAGCCCCAGGCCGCGAAGGCCTGCTCGCCGGTCCAGCTGCGCACCATCAGGATCACCATCAGCGACAGCAGCAGGCCGAGCGTCGCGGTGGTCTGGATCCACGACGTGAAGAAGCCACGCCGGCCCTGCGGCGCGTGCTCGGCCACATAGACGACGGCGCCGCCATACTCGCCGCCGAGCGCCAGGCCCTGCAGCATGCGCAGCGCGATGAGCACCACCGGGGCGACCCAGCCGATCGTCTCGTAGCCGGGCAGCAGGCCGACGATGAAGGTCGACACGCCCATGATCAGGATCGTCATCAGGAAGGTGTACTTGCGGCCGACGATGTCACCGAGCCGGCCGAAGAACAGCGCGCCGAACGGGCGCACCAGGAAGCCGGCGGCAAAGGCCAGCAGGGCGAAGACGTTGCGGGTCGCCTCCGGGAAGGCCGAGAAGAACTGCGCGCCGATGATCGCGGCGAGCGAGCCGTAGAGATAGAAATCGTACCACTCGAAGATCGTGCCTGCCGACGAGGCCAGGATGACGCGCTTCTCCTCACGCGTCATCGGCCTCGCCCGTTCCGCGACTCCCGCGGTGCCTGCTGGTGCCGACATGGGTTCCCCTCCTGAGCCTCGGCGGGCGCAAAGCCACCCCGTCCCGGGCCGTCGGGTGATCTTGGTGAATCAAATCACGGAGGCAAGATGATCGTCACATTTCCAAGACTAGACCTTTGAATAACAAACAGATCGTGGAAAATATTGTCCAGAAATTAGATGTAATTTCATCGGGGCGTCGATATTACATTTTTCATCTGGGGTTGATCGGACGATTTGACAGTATTTTCTGTCAACCTAGCCTTGCAGCCGGCCCGTCGAAATCCTCGATCCGGCCGACCCGGGCCGTCTCGGTCTTGCGCAGGGTGCGGCCCACCCGCTCGACACCGCGCATCACCCGCAGCACGTTGCCGGAGACGAGTCCCGCGAGCGCATCGTCCGACCAGCCCCGCCGCACCAGTTCGGCGATGAGGTGCGGGAACCGGCCCACATGCTCCAGCCCGCGCGGCGTGCGGCCGCCGTAGAAGTCCGAGCCGATGCCCAGATGGGCGGTGCCGGTGCGCTGCGCCAGATAGGCGACGTGGTCGCACAGCTGCTCCAGCGTCGCGTGTGGCGGCGGCCCGGCCTTGCGCGCATGCGTGACATGGGCCTCCTCACTGTCGCCCTTCGGGGCCTTGCCGTGCGGATCCATCAGCGGCCGGTACCAGTCGCGCAGCTCCTGGCTGATGAAGCTCGGCACGAAAGTGGCCATCACCACCGCGCCCTTGCCCTTCACCCGCGCCAGCACGTCGTCTGGGACGTTGCGGGGGTGGTCGCACAGCGCAAACGCGTTGGAGTGGGAAAACAGCACCGGCGCGCGCGACAGGTCGAGCACCTGGTGCATCACCGCGTGCGACACATGGGCGAGGTCGACGATCACGCCCAGCCGGTTCAGCTCCAGCACCACCGCGCGGCCGAACGCCGTCAGCCCGCCATGGCGCGGCGTGTCGGTGGCGCTGTCGACCCAGTCCAGCGTCTCGTTGTGGCAGAGCGTCATCAGCCGCATCCCGGCGGCGTGCCAGACCCGCAGCGGCGCCAGGCTGTTCTCCAGGCCAACGCCGCCCTCCACCGTGATGAAGGACGCGATCTTGCCCTGGCGGCGCGCCCGCGAAACATCGGCGGCGCAGCGTGCCGGCAGGAAGGTCTCGGGATAGCGGGCCTCCATCTGCAGGGTGACGTCCATCACCTCCATCACCCGTCGCCCGGGATGGGGCGAATGGCTCGGGATGAAGCTCGCCCAGAACTGCGCCGCCACCTTGCCGTCGCGCAGCCGGGGAATGTCGGTGTCGTGGTCCTGGTGGCTGCGGCCGGGATCGTAGACGGCCACGTCGCCGCGCGCCTGCTTGTCGGCGTGGATCACGAAGGGCAGGTCGTTGTGGCCGTCGACGAGCGGAAAGCGCCCGAGCAGGTCGAGCGCATGGGCCAGCGCCCGGTCGGCATGCGGCTTGGTCATCTTGTGTCCTCGTGCGTGTCCCCGCCCGAAGCTGCCCCCACGGGGCTGCGCCGTCCAGCCCGAACGACACCGGGCCGGCGTTTTCGGGACGTCAGCGCCGCCGCATCAGGTTGAGGCGATCGCGCTGCATCCACCGCCAGGTCATCAGCGCCGCCACCACGGCCAGCGCCGAGGCGAGCCCGGTCCAGATCCCGGCGCCGCCGAACCCGGCCGGAAACGCCAGCACGATCCCCAGCGGCAGCCCCAGCCCCCAGTAGCCGAGCGCCGCATAGATCATCGGCACCCGCGTGTCGTGCAGGCCGCGCAGCATGCCCGCCGCCACCGCCTGCGCGCCGTCGACGATCTGGAACAGCGCAGCGATGCCCAGGAACACCACCGCCTGCGCCACCACCGCCGCATTGGCGGGATCGCCGATGTCCAGGAAGGCGCCGATCAGCGCACGCGGGAACAGCACCATCACGGTGGCGGTCATCACCATGGTGCCGACGCCCAGGCCGTAGGCGGTCCAGCCCGCCCGGGTAATCGCGCCCTGGTCGCCCGCCCCATAGGCATGGCCGACCCGCACCGTCGCCGCCTGGCCGAGGCCGAGCGGGATCATGAAGGCCAGCGACGCGATCTGGATGGCGATGGCGTGGGCCGCCAGCGGCGCCGGGCCGATCAGGCCCATGAGGAACACCGCCGCGTTGAAGATCGTCACCTCGAAGGCCAGCATCGCGCCGATCGGCAGGCCGATCCGCCACACCGCCCGGAACGAGGCCAGATCCGGCCGCCAAAGCCCGGAAAACGGCCGGAACCGGGCAAACTGCCGGTCCTTCGCCGCCACCACCGCGAGGATACCCGCCATCAGCACCGTCGACAGCGCCGTCGCCAGGCCGGAACCCGGCAGGCCCATGGCCGGAAAGCCCCAATGGCCGAAGATGAACAGCCAGTTCAGCCCCGCGTTGACGAGAAGCCCGATGACGACGGCCGCCAGCGACCAGCCCGGCCGCTCCAAAGCCGCCATGAAGGAGCGCAGCACCAGATAGACGAAGAACGGCAGGGCGCTCCACTGCAACACCCGCAAATAGCTGCCCGCCAGCGCCGAGAGGTGCGGATCCTGCCCCAGAGCGCGCAGGATGATCTCGCCGTTCCACATCACGAGCCAGAACGGCAGCGCGATCGCCAGCGCCGCCCACAGGCCCGCCCGCACCGTGCGCCGCACCGTGTCGGTGTCGGCCTCGTCCGGGCGCGCGCCGCGGCGATCAGCGGCGACACGGCGCTCATCACGCCGATGCCGAAGATGATGAAGCCGAAATACAGGTTCGCGCCCAGCGCGCCCGCCGCGACGGCATCCGCCCCGAGCCGCCCCATCATCAGGACGTCGGT
>JBMOJG010000462.1:0-3478 GCA_049316925.1 Alsobacter sp.
ACGCTCCGACCCTGAAGGAGTCGGGCGTCGATATCGCCATGGGCAACTGGCGCGGCATCGTCGGCGCGCCTGGCATGTCGGCGGCGGCCCAGCAGGCCTGGGTGGAGCGGATGGAGAAGCTCTCGGCCTCGGCCGAGTGGAAGGCTGAGCTCGCCAAGAGCGGGCTCGAAGCCTCGTTCGTCGGTGGCGCAGCCTTCGGCGCGTTCATGGCCGACGAGAACGCCCGCATCAAGCCGATCCTGACCGAACTCGGGCTGGTGAAGTGACGCCAACCTCCGAAAACCAGACCCCGGCGCAGCGCTTGCTCCGCTGGGGACTGCCCGTCCTGGTGATCGGCCTCGGCCTGCTGCTTGTCGCGGAAGGCTATCGCCTGCCCCTGACGCAGGCCTATGCCGGCATTGGTCCGGGCTTTCTTGTTCTGGTGATCGGCTTCGCCTTGCTGCTGCTCGGGGCGATCATCGCCGTCCAGGTTGCGCGTGGCGTTACGTTCGAGCCCGAGGAGACGGAAGGCGCCGACATCACCGCCCCGACCTCCTGGTCCGGTCTCGGCATTGCGGCTGCTGCCATCATCCTCCCGATCGGCCTGATCGGCGGACTGGGCTTTCCTGTTGCAGGCGGCGTTTCCTACGCGCTGGTGACGCGCGCCTACGGCTCGCGCAGCATCCTCATCGACTTCCTCATCGGCCTCGTGGTGGCGTCCGTCACCTGGTTCCTGTTCACCAAGCTCGGCGTCCAGCTCGGTTCCTATTTCCCGCTGCTTGGAGCCAGGTGAATGGGCGTTTTCGAGGCATTGTGGCTGGGCTTCGGCGTTGCCGTGCAGCCCATGAACCTGCTTTGGGCTCTGGTGGGCTGCGCGCTTGGCACCGCCGTGGGCGTGCTGCCGGGGATCGGACCGGCCTTGACCATCACCTTGCTGTTGCCCGTCACGGTGACGCTGTCGCCCACCGCCGCCTTCATCATCTTCTCGGGCGTCTTCTACGGCGCCATGTATGGCGGCTCGACGACCTCGATCCTGATCAACACGCCTGGTGAGTCCGGCTCGATGATCACGGCGCTCGAGGGCAACAAGATGGCCAAGCAGGGCCGCGGCGCCGCCGCGCTGGCCACGGCCGCCATCGGCTCCTTCGTCGCCGGCACGATTGGCACCGCGCTGCTGGCCATTGCCGCCCCGGCGATCTCGGAGATCGCCTTCATCTTCGGCCCTGCCGAGTATTTCGCGCTCGCCATCCTCGCCTTCACCTCCGTATCGGTGGTGCTCGGCTCCTCCATGGTGCGCGGATTGCTGTCGCTGTTTATCGGTCTGGCCCTTGCCGTGATGGGCACGGACAACCAGTCTGGATTGCCACGTCTTGTATTCGGCGTGCCGGAACTGCTTGACGGGGTCGGCATCACCATCGTGCTGGTCGCCATGTTTGCCGTCGGCGAGATCCTGTTCGTCGCCAGCCGGCTCAGCAAGGACCCACAGCAGATCATTGACGTCAGCGGTCCGATCGCGATGACCGGGGAGGACTGGCAGCGTTCGTGGAAACCGTGGTTGCGCGGTGCCGCCATCGGCTTTCCGATCGGGGTGATGCCGGCCGGCGGCTCAGAGATCCCGACATTGCTGTCCTATGCGCTCGAACGCCGGCTGTCGAAGCACCCGGAGGAGTTTGGTCATGGCGCCATCGAGGGTGTCGCCGGGCCCGAGGCTGCCAACAACGCTGCGGTGGCTGGCGTCATGGTGCCGCTGCTGACGCTGGGGCTGCCCACCTCCGCCACCGCGGCGGTGATGCTCGCGGCCTTCCAGAATTACGGGCTGACGCCGGGGCCGATGCTGTTCACCACCAACACCGAGCTGGTGTGGGGCATCATCGCGTCGCTGTTCATCGGCAATTTCATGCTGCTGGTGCTGAACCTGCCGATGGCTCGGGTGTGGGTGAAGCTGCTCGCCATCCCCAAACCGCACCTCTATGCCGGCATCCTCATCTTCTCGCTTGTCGGCGTCTGGGGCCTGTCGCAATCGCCCGTCGACATGATGCTGCTCGCCGGCCTCGGTCTGCTCGGCTACATTTTCCGCTGCCATTCCATCCCGATCGCGCCGGCGCTCATCGGTCTGATCCTCGGCCCCATGGCCGAGTTGCAGCTGCGGCGCGCGCTGGCGATAGGGCAGGGCGATCCGCTGACGCTGGTGTCATCGCCGGTAGCGGCCGTGCTGCTGCTGGCAGCCCTGGCGCTGCTCACTCTGCCGCTGCTGCGGGCGCTGCGCAGCCGATGAGGCCGGGCGTTGCAACCCCGTCGTGGCGGACGGTCGTGCACTGCGAGAAAGGTCCCGGGGCACGGAAGCGCCCCGGGTTCAGGCCAACCGGACCGGAGCCGGAGCTCCGGAGCCGGATCAGCTGTGGGCGACCGGATGGGACGCGTCGAGGGCCGGGTTGGCACCATCGACAGAGGCCACCGGAGCAGCAGCGTGCTTGGCCAGCGCGTCGCGCAGGGCCTGCTCCTTGGTCTCATCCAGCGAGGTCTTGAGCACCACGCCGCCCGCTCCGGAGATCTCGGCGAGGACCTTGTCGGCCGTCATCTTTTTGATCAGCACGAACAGGGCGGCATTGCCCGGCTGGATGCTCTCGGCGAGCTCCTTCATGAACTTGTCGTTGATGCCGAAGTCGGCGAGTGCTCCGCCGAGCGCGCCGGATGCGGCGCCGATGGCGGCACCCACGACAGGCACCAGGAACAGCGTGCCGATCAGCAGACCCCAGAAGCTGCCCGACACGGCGCCGGCGGCGGTCGTGTTCATCAGCTGGTTCAGCTTGACCTTGCCGTCCTCGGACTTGGTCGCGATCACGGCATCGCCGATCTCGATGAGATATTCCTTCTGCAGCTGAAACAGCTTGGTGCGGACTTCCTCGGCTTTGGCCTCGGAAGGGTAGACGATGACGACGAGATCGGACATGAGGTCCTCCAAGCATTGTGGATACGGCTGCAGACAACATGCTGCATGCCACACTGCCATGACAGGCGGAGCACGGCCAGACCGTCACGGCGATGCCATGCTACACCGCCATGACCGAACCGCGGTATCCGCGGATGGAACCGAGCGGATTGACCCATGCGCCGAGTAGCCGGTGGTGCCCTTGCCTTTTCCGTCTTTCTGATCGCCCTCGGCTTTGCCATCTGGGGGGCACTGGCGCTTTGGTATCGCCTGCCTGCCGGGCCGGAGATCCGCGCCGCGGCTGCCATCGTCTGGGCGTTGCTGCTGCTCGACGCAGCCACCTCGGCGCTGCGGCGGTCCTGGGGCCGCGCGCTTGTCGTCATCGTGGTGGCGGGGGCAGGGCTTTTGACGTGGTGGTCGACGGTTCGGCCGCTCAACGACCGCAACTGGCAGCCTGATCTCGCCCGGACCGTGCGTGGCACCGTCAATGGCGACATCCTGACCCTTACCGATGTGCGCAACTTCGAATGGCGGACGGAAACGGACTTCACGTCGCGCTGGGAGACCCGG
>JBMOJG010000463.1:0-3477 GCA_049316925.1 Alsobacter sp.
AGCTTCGCCGCCTCGCCAACCGGGTCTCCCCGCGCAAGCCGCTCGACCTGTCGGCGGCGGAGGCCGAGCCAAACCCGGGCGCGCCGATGATCGAGGTTCGCAATCTCGCGATGTCCTACGCGATCGGGGGCCACGCCCTGCGCGCCGTTGACGGCGTGTCGTTCACTCTGCCTCGGGGCGAGAGCCTCGGAGTGGTCGGCGAGAGCGGCTGCGGCAAGTCAAGCCTCGGGGCCGCCATCCTGCAGGTGCTGGCTCCCAATGCGCGGATTGAGGCCGGTGACGTGTCGATCGCCGGGCGGCCGGTCGTGCGGGCAGGGCAGACGGTGCAGGTCGAAGGCCGGCCTGTGATCGACGGACTGCGCTGGAAGGACGCCGCGATCATCTTCCAGAGCGCCATGAATGCGCTCAACCCGGTGATGACAGTCGAGCGGCAGCTGACGGAAGCCTATCGCCTTCACCGGCCGGACGCCTCGGCTGAGCAGGCGCGGGTCCGCATCGCCGAAGTCTTCGACCTCATCGGCATCCCGATTGTCCGCCAGCGGGCCTATCCGCATGAACTTTCGGGCGGCATGCGCCAGCGTGTGATGATCGCGCTCAGCCTTCTGCTTGCCCCAGGTCTCGTCATTGCCGACGAACCCACGACAGCTCTCGATGTCCTGGTGCAGGACCAGATCCTTGGAGAGATCGATGCATTGCGCCGTCGGATGGGCCTTTCACTGATCCTGATCTCGCACGACATGGGCGCTGTGGCAGAGACCTGCGACCATGTCGCAGTGATGTATGCGGGCGAGTTTGTCGAGATCGCGCCGACGGCCGCGATTTTCGATGCGCCGCGCCATCCCTACACGCTGGCGCTCCTGTCGTCGCTGCCCTCGGTCACCGGACCGCGCAAGCCGCTAACCTCCATCCCCGGCGAGACGCCGTCGCTGACCGAGCCGATCACCGGCTGCCGCTTCGCCGCGCGCTGCGGAACCTGCGCGCCCGTCTGCCGGGAGCTGGCCCCACCGCGTCGCGTGGCCGGTGAGGCTCACGAGGTGCTTTGCCACTTCCCGCTCGGGGAAGCCACCCCGTGAGCACGCTCCTGGACATGTCAGACCTGAGCAAGCTCTACCCGCTTCGCCGCGGCCTCCTCGCGGCATTGCGCGGTGGCGAAGAGCCCATGCTGCGCGCCGTGGACGGTGTTTCGCTGCGCCTCTCGGCCGGCGAAATCATCGCCATCGTCGGCGAGTCCGGCTCCGGAAAGACCACCACCGGCAAGCTCGCCACCCTGCAGGAGCAGCCAACATCCGGCACGATCCACTTTGAAGGACGCGACGTGCTGGGGCTGCGCGGGGCCGAGCTAAAGGAGTACCGCCGGCGCGTGCAGATGATCTTCCAGAATCCCTACGAGGCGCTTGATCCGCGTTACACCATCCTGCGCGCGATCATCGAGCCGCTGGAGATCCACGGCATTGGCACTGGCCCGGAACGCAAGGATCTGGCTGAGGCGATGCTGGGCAAGGTCGACCTGCGTCCGACGGCGCGCTTTGCGGGGCGCTATCCGGCTGACCTGTCGGGCGGGCAGCTCCAGCGCGTTGCGATCGCCCGGGCGCTCGTGCTCGGGCCCAGACTGGTCATCGCCGACGAGCCGGTGAGCATGCTCGACGTGTCGGTGCGCGCCGGCATCATGAACCTGATGCTTTCGCTCAGCGGCGAGCTCGGGCTCGCCTCACTCTACATCACCCACGACCTCGCGGTGGCCCGCGCCATGTCGACCCGGATCGCGGTCATGTATCTCGGCGCCTTGGTCGAGGAGGGACCAACGGAGACACTCGTATCGGGTGCTGCGCATCCCTACACGCGCCTTCTCGTGGGTGCCGTGCCGGAGCATAGGGCAGGGAGCCGGCGCGCCCGTGTGCGGATGACCGGCGAAGCGACGTCCATGTCGAGCCGTCCGCAAGGCTGTCGCTTCGCGCCGCGCTGCCCGCGGGCACGGCCGATCTGCACGACCGCCGTACCGGCGCCGCTGAAGATCAGTGATGGACACTGGTCGGCGTGTCACTTCGCTGCGGAGGTCGCAGCCGAGTCCTGACCGGAATGCCGCGACATCTCCTCGCCGATCCAGTTCACCGGGACATGCCCGTACGAGAGGAGCCGGTCATGAAAGGCGCGCGGACACCCGCCGATCTTGCGCCGCAGATCCCGGATTTGTTGCGTCCCGAGGAAGTACATCAGCCTCGTGGCGGGCAGGATGGAATTGCGGGTCGTTTCCGACCAGACGCGCGCGGCCGGGAAGCCCGCATCGTCGATGTAAAAGGACCGCATCCGTTCGAGACCCCAGCCACCGGAATGCAAGCCGATGTCTGCCAGCACGCTGGCAGCGTTGCGCCGTTGCGCCATGAGGGACGCGAGGTGGTCTGCCTCGTCGTAGAGGCCGTCCATCTCGGCGGCGATTTCCGTGACGTAGCAGGCCCAGCCCTCGATCATGGTGCCCGATGCGAGCAGGGCAACCCCACTGGCGCAATCGTTGCCGCCGATACGCGCGAGTCGCGATGCCGCGGCGCGTGCCCGCGTGTTCTGGGTGTGGTGGCCGATCGACCCGTGGTGGATGGCGTGCGTCTGCTTCACCGCGGTGAGCGGCTGAGGCACGGGGGCTGTCCAGTAGATGCTCCCCGCACCGGCGGCCAGCGCAGTGGGACAGCGATAGGACAGGAAGTAGAGATCGCCAGCAACGCCCCCCGCCCAGTCAGGCAGTGGCGCGAACGAGAGGTCGTAGTCAACGGCCGGAGTCACGAGGGCGCCTGCGGCAGCCATGGTCCGTTCGTGCCACCGGCGATAGGTGGCCGGCAGATTGTCGACCGGAACCGCGGGCTGCGGCGGATTGTGCCTTGCGGGGTGTGACTCGATCTGGGCCGAGAGTTCCCGGAAGGACTCGCCGGCGAAGGTGAAGGCTTCTTCGGGTGACCATGGAAGTCCATGGACGTCCCGCATGAGGTGGTCGAGATAATCCCGGCCGCAGGAAGGTTCTCGGTCTGGCAGGCGCTGCAGCCCTCGTGCAAAGTCCGCGACGGCCTCGCGCGCCTTGCGCGACGGCCCGTCCAGGGCATCGGTCCAGGATGGATGGAGCGGCAGCCCGGTCGACAGCAGGCGATCGAGGGCCAAGCATTCACGCCGGGCCCGCTCGCACCAGTCGGCAGGAACCGGCCGGCCTGCGAGGTGGGGCCGCGCTTCCGCGAGAAACCGGGGTGCCGCTTCGAGGCGCTGGCGCAGGGCATCAGCCGGGATGCTCCGCGCGCCCGGCAGCAACAGAGCGATCAGGCCGAATGCGACTTCGCCCGTGTACCAACTCGGCTGGACGAATCGCGGCCAATGGTCGAGCGCCGCCTGCGCATGCAGGAGGCTCGCCCGCATGAGGCGTGCGTCGAGCCGATCGGCCAGCGTTTCCCCAGGCGGCGCGCTTTCCAGTGCCCGCAGCAGAGCGGACAGGGAATCCCGTTC
>JBMOJG010000464.1:0-3472 GCA_049316925.1 Alsobacter sp.
GTTGCGACCGATCCCGGCCGCCGTGAACGTCGCCTGCGGAAACAGCCGCGTCGTCTCGCGATGGAGAATGTCGAAAATGTGCCGCTCCGCCGGCAGGGCGTTCTTGACGCCGAGGACGAACTGGATGTGCGGCCGCTCGTCGATCAGGCCGCGGTCGGCCAGTGCCCGGGCGGAATGGATCATCGACAGGTCGAACACCTCGATCTCGGGACGGATCCCGCAGATTTTCATCTCCGACGCCAGATGGTCGATCAGCGCCGGGGCGTTCTCGTAGACGATCGACGGGAAGTTCACCGAGCCGGTCGACAGCGACGCCATGTCGGGCCGCAGCGGCAGGGCACTCCCGCGCTGCTCGGCCGTCCGTCCACGCCCGCCGGTCGAGAACTGCACGATCATGCCCGGGCAATGGCGCCGCACGCCGTCCTGCACGGCGGCAAACAGCGCCGGATCCGACGAGGACGTCTCGTCCGGGTTGCGCACATGGATGTGTACCAGCGTGGCACCGGCCTCGAACGCCGCGTGGGTCGACTCGATCTGCTCCGCCGGCGTCACCGGGACGGCTGGGTTGTCGGCCTTGCGCGGCACGGAGCCGGTGATGGCTACAGCAATGACGACCGGTCTCATGCGGCGGTCTCCTCGAGTGCGCCACCCAGGAACAGCTGGCCGATGCGCGGGTCGGCCAGCACACGCGCAGCGGTATCGACGATGCGCGTCTGCCCGAGCTCCAGCACGATGCCGAAATCCGAGATCTCGAGGGCCGAGCGCGCGTTCTGCTCGATCAGCAGGACGGCGACGCCCTTGGCGCGCAGCTCCTTGAGAATGCCGAAGGTCTCCTGCACCATCAGCGGCGACAGGCCGATGGAGGGTTCGTCGACCAGCATCAGCTGCGGGTCGAGCAGCAGGCCGCGGACGATCTCGAGCAGCTTCTGCTCGCCGCCCGACAGGGTCGAGGCCTGCCGGTCGGCCTTGCGGCGCAGCACCGGAAAGCGGTCCATATTGGCCTCGATCCGGCCGTTCACATCGATGCCGCGCGGCGCCGCGATGCCGCCGAGCTCCAGATTGTGGCGGACGGTGAGCTCCGGAAAGATGTTGCGCCCCTGCGGCACGTAGCACATGCCGCGCTCCAGCAGGGCCCGCGGCGCCATGTTGGTGGTGTCCTCGCCGCGGAACTGCACGCGGCCGGACCGCGCCTTGAGCAGCCCGAAGACCGTCTTGAACACGGTCGACTTGCCGGCCCCGTTGGGCCCGATGACGGTCGTGATCGTGCCCGGCCGGACATCGAACGTGGTGCCGTTGAGGATCGTCATCGAGCCGTAGCCGGCCACGATGCCGTCGAGCGACAGGATGGGCGCGGCGGTGTCTGCGGTCATGGCCGGCTCCTCAATGTCCCAGATAGGCGTCGACGACCCGCTTGTCCGCCCGCACCTCGGCAGGCGTGCCCTGGGCCAGGACCTTGCCCTCGGCCAGCACCAGCACACGCGTGCACAGGCTCATGACGAAGTCCATGTTGTGCTCGATCACCACGAAGGTGGCGCCCTGCTCGGCATTGATGGCCCGCAGCCGGTCCTTGAGGTTCGCCAGCATCGTCAGGTTCACGCCCCCGGCCGGCTCGTCGAGCAGCACGAGGCGCGGCCCGGCCATGAACGCCATGGCGGCGTCGAGGAGCTTCTGCTGGCCATAGCTGAGCCCGCCGGCCCGCTCGTCGGCCAGGTGCTGCATCTTGAAGAAGGCGATCATCCGGTCCGCCTCGCCGGTCAGCCCGGCGTCGCGGGCGCCGAACAGGCGCGACAGCATGGTGCCCTTGTGCTCCTGCCCGGCGAGGATCAGGTTTTCCCGCACCGAGAGCTGCGGAAACACCTGCAGCAGCTGGAAGGTGCGGCTGACCCCGAGCCTGTTGAGGTCGGATGGCCGCAGCCCGGTCACGGTCTTGCCGTCGAGCCTGACGTCGCCCTTGCTGGGGGTGAGCTGGCCGAGAATGCAGTTGAACAGGGTCGACTTGCCGCATCCATTCGGCCCGATGATGCCGAGGATCTCGCCCTCGCGCACCTCGAACGACACGTCGTCCACAGCGGCGATGCCGCCGAAATGCTTGCTGATGCCGGTGACCTCGAGGACCGTGCGCATCACACGCCCCCCTGCTTGAGCGTCGGCGCCGCCGCGGCCCGCGCCGCGGAGGCCGCCCGCGTTCGCCGCTCCGCCATCCAGCGGTCGGCAATGCCGAGCAGGCCGGTGGGCGACCAGACCAGCAGCGCCATGACGAACAGCGCATAGACGATCAGGTAGTAGCCCTGGGCAAAGCGCAGCCACTCGGGCAGCAGCACCGCGATGATGGCCCCCAGGAACGGGCCGAAGAAGAACCCTGCGCCGCCGACGATGACCATCATCAGGAGGTTCAGCGAATGGGTCAGCGCGAACGGCGTCGGATCGACGAACTCGACGAGCGGCGCGTAGAGCACGCCCGAGACGCCACCGAGCGCCGAGCCGATCGCGAAGGCCATCAGCGTATAGCGCCGCGTGTCGACGCCCAGCGACAGCGCCCGGATCGGGTTCTCGCGCAGGGCGACGAAGGCCCGGCCCCACGGCGAGCGCACCAGCCACCATGTGGCCAGCGACACCAGCGTCAGGGACGCCAGGCAGAGATAGTAGAAGGGCAGAGGTCGCGTCGTCGGAAAGCCGAACACGACCGGCCGCGGGATGCCGATGATCCCGTAGATGCCCTTCGTCAGCCATTCCTCGTTGCGGAACACCAGGAAGGCCAGCGTCGAGAACGCCAGGGTGACGAAGGCGAGGTAGTGATGTTGCACGCGCAGCGCCGGGTAGCCGAGCAGCCAGCCGATGGCGAAGCACAGCACCACCGCGACCGCCAGGGCAGCGAGGATCGGCCAGCCCTGCGTGGTCATGATGGCGGTCGTGTAGGCGCCGATGCCGACGAAGGCGCCTTGCGCCAGCGACACCTGCCCGGCATAGCCCAGCGTCAGGTTGAGGCCGATGGCGGCGATCGTCGTCACCGCCCACAGGCTGAGGATGTAGAGGCCGTAGCGGTTGAGCGCCAGCGGCCCGAACAGCAGGCCGAGCGCGATCACCGCGAACAGCGCGCAGGCCACCGGATGGGAGCGCAAAGTGGTCATACGGTGCGCTCCTCGGCACGGCCGAACAGGCCCTGCGGCCGGAACAGGATGACGGCGATCAGCAGGAACAGCGGCACGGCGCCGCGATACTGGGTGGAGATGTAGGCGGCCGACAGATTGTCGACGATGCCCAGCACCATGCCGCCGGCGATGGCGCCGCGGATCTGGTTGAAGCCGCCGACGATGGCGGCAATGAATGCCGCCAGGCCCAGCGTCTCGCCGCTGGAGAATTTTGCCAGGTAGATCGGGCTGATCAGGGCCGAGGCCAGCGCCACCAGCACGGCATTGATGACGAAGGTCAGCAGGATCATGCGCTCGACCGGGATGCCGAGGATGCGGGCGAC
>JBMOJG010000465.1:0-3470 GCA_049316925.1 Alsobacter sp.
CCCTCACCCGGGCCAGCGCGCCACCGACGCGGCCGATCGGCGTGCGCACGCCGTCACACAGGAAGGCCTCGCGGGTCATGCGGCATCTCCATGGGCACGGCGTGTGCGCTCCTGCAGGGCGCGCAGGACGGCGAGTTCATCCGCATCCGGCGCCGGCGTTTCGGCAACCGTCGCCGCATAGCGGACCGGCCAGCCTGTGCTGTCCTGAATGCGGGTTCGCGACACGCCGGGATGGATTGCGGTCACCACCATCTCGCAGGTCTCCGGGTTGGGCTCGAACACGCACAGGTCTGTGATCAGCCGGGTCGGGCCGCGCGTGGCAACACCCATGGCGCGGCGCTCGCGACCGGTACGGCCATGGCCCATCGAGGTGACGAAAGGCAGTTCGGCCACGAAGGCGCGCGGCGACTGCGGCATGATGATGAAGATCTCGCGGCAGTTGGTGGCGATCTCGGGCGCACCGCCACCGCCGGGAAGCCGCACCGTGGGGGCGTGGTAGTCGCCCACGACGGTCGTGTTCAGATTGGCAAACCGATCGATCTGCGCGCCGCCGAGGAACCCGACGGTGATGCGCCCGCCCTGCAGCCAGTAGCGGAACATCTCCGGCACCGACACGGTGGTCAAAGCCGTCTCGCACAGCTCGCCATCGCCGATCGACAGCGGCAGCACGTTCGGCCGCGTCGCGATGGTGCCGCTCTCGTAGATCAGCGTGATGCCGGGAGCGTGCGTCAGACGCGCCACGTTGCAGGCGGCCGATGGTGCGCCGATGCCGACAAAGCAGACATCCTCGTTTGTCAGCGCTCGCGCGGCGGCGACGGTCATCATCTCGGTCGGCGTGTAGGTGGCACCCATGGTCAGGCCGCCCGTCTTGCATGGCGGGCGAAGGCCTCGGGGCCCGACTCCAGTACATGCGTTGTCATCCACGCGAGGAACGTGTCGCGCTCGCGCGAGATCGCCTCCCAGGCAATGTAGAAGGCGTTGTCACGGCCGTAATAGCCATGCGCGTAGGACGGATGCGCCCCGCCCGGCACGGCGACGACGCAGGTCACGGTCCAGGACGGCAACACCACCGCGTTGCGCTGCAGCGGCCCGAGATCATCGACGATCTCCTCGACGGTGACGATCGACCGCCTGGCGGCGAGAACCGCCTCCTTCTGCACGCCGACGATCCCCTCCAGCAGCACATTGCCGTCGCGGTCGGCACGCAGCGCATGGATCACCGCCACGTCGGGGCGCAGCGCCGGCACGGTCGCCAGCACCTCCCCCGTATAGGGGCAGGTGACGGAGCGGATCTTCGGATTGACCTTCGGCAGGTCAACCCCCAAATAGCCGCGCAGCATCGCGAACGGCAGGTTGGCAGCTCCTGCCTCGTAGGCGTTGGCCATGGCGGCGTGCGAATGCTCCTCGATGGCAAGAGGGTGCGGCCAGCCCTTCTCCACCGCGTCCCTGAACCGGTGCAGCGATCCGACGCCGGGATTGCCACCCCACGAGAACACCAGCCGGTCGGCGCAACCCATGCCGATCATCTGGTCGTAGATGATGTCGGGCGTCATCCGCACGAGCGTCAGGTGGCGGCGGCCCTGGCGGATCACCTCATGCCCGGCGGCATGCGGGATCAGGTGGGTGAACCCCTCCATCGCCACCGTGTCGCCGTCGCGCACGCAGGCGTCGACCGCCTCGGCCAGCGTCGTGATCCGGGCCATCCCGCGAGCCTCCCACGCTCCTCGGAGCGCTTGACGCGTTCGCATTGCGAACATATTGTCGTATTGCGAACAGACTAGGCGGCGACCAGGGGGCCGTCAAGCGACGGAGAACGCATGTCAGCCCAGGAGATGATCGGCGAGGACGATCCGTCCTATGTGGGCGCCCTGGCACGAGGCCTCGCGGTGATCCGCGCTTTTGATCGCGGTCACGAGGCGCTGACCCTCGCCGAGGTGGCCAAGGCCACCGTGCTGCCGCGCGCCACCGTGCGCCGCTCGCTGCTGACCCTGCAGGCGCTGGGCTATGTCGCCAGCGATGGCAAGCAGTTCCGTCTGACACCCCGCATTCTGGCTCTGGGCTATGCCTACCTTGCGTCGACGCCGCTGCCGCGCGTCCTGCAGCCGGCGCTGGAGCGGGTCAGCGAACTCACCCGGGAAAGCTGCTCGGCCTCGACGCTGGACGGCCCCGAGATCGTCTACGTGGCGCGCGCGGCGACCCGGCGCATCATGTCGGTGGGTCTTGCCGTCGGCAGCCGCCTGCCCGCCTTCGCCACCGCGATGGGGCGCGTTCTGCTCGCGGCCCTGCCGGTTCCGGCCGCCAGGACGCTGATCGAGGCGGCCCCACGGCCGCGGCTGACGCCGCACACGGTCACCGGCCTCGCCGAGCTGGAGCGCGCCCTCGCCGTCGTGGCGCAGCAGGGTTATGCGCTGGTCGACCAGGAGCTCGAGATCGGCCTGTGCGCCATCGCCGTGCCGATCCGCAACTCGGCAGGAGCCGTCGTTGCGGCGATGAACGTCAGCGCCCAGGCCACCCGCATGGGCGCGCCGGAGCTGGTGGCCGAGGTGCTGCCTCATTTGCGCGAGGCGGCCGAGAGCGTCCGCAGCTCGCTGGTGGCCTGACAGGCCGCCCCGCGGGTACCCCGTCCGGCATGAATCTTGTCTAGACAATATCAGGAACGGCCGGTTCAATGCCGGCATCTCGGGCGGCGCGGGCCGCCCTGCCGATCAAGAGGAGACGAGCATGAAAACGGGTTGGACAACGGTTGCCGCCGTGACGGCCATGATGGCTGCAGCGCCGGCTTGGGCGCAGGACACGAAGGTCGCGATCGGCATCTCGGGTTGGACCGGCTTTGCCCCGCTGACGCTGGCCAAGGAGGCCGGGATCTTCAAGAAGAACGGCCTCGACGTCACCATCAAGAAGATCCCGCAGGCGAGCCGCCACCTGGCGATCGCATCGGGCGATATCCAGTGCGCCGCCACGACGGTCGAGACCTATGTGGTGTGGAACGCCAATGGCGTGCCGATCAAGCAGCTGTTCCAGCTCGACAAGTCGTTCGGCGCCGACGGCATGGTGACGCGCAGCGCCACCGGCTCGATCGCCGACCTCAAGGGCAAGTCGATCGCCGCTTCTGCTCCGGGGACCTCGCCCTATTTCGTCCTGGCCTGGATGCTGAAGAAGAACGGCCTCTCGCCCAAGGACGTGACCATCGTCAACATGGAGCCCGGCCCCGCCGCGCAGGCGTTCATCGCCGGCCAGAACGATGCTGCCATGACGTATGAGCCCTACCTCTCCAGCGTCCGCGCAGCGCCGCAATCGGGCAAGATCATCGCCACCACGCTCGACTATCCGGTCGTGATGGACACGTTCGGCTGCACCCCGGCCTTCATTGCCGCCAACGAGAAGGCCGTGAAGGCGCTGGCCGACAGCTATTTCGAGGCGCTCGAGATGATCGCCAAGGAGCCGGCCAAGGCCAACGAGATCATGGGCGC
>JBMOJG010000466.1:0-3469 GCA_049316925.1 Alsobacter sp.
CTCGGTGCCGTGGGCCTATTTGCCCTTCCTCACCTGGCCGACCGCCATGGTGCTCATCGCGGTCTCGATCGGCGTGATCGTGGCGATCCGCTGGACCATCCTGCCCACCCGGATGCAGCCTGGCACCTACTCGATCCACAGCTGGTTCTATGTCCGCAAATGGGTCGTCGGCCTGGCCACCGAGGTGACGCTGGAAACGCTCTCGGGCCTCTACGCCACCGTGTTCATGCGCGGCTGGTACCGGCTGCTTGGCACCCGCGTCGGCAAGGGGACGGAGATCTCCACCAACCTGGCCGGCCGCTATGACCTCGTCGAACTCGGTGCCAACAACTTCGTCGGTGACGAGACGGTGCTGGGTGACGAGGAAATCCGCCGCGGCTGGATGACGCTCGAGACCATCCGCACCGGTGACCGGGTGTTCATGGGCAACAGCAGTGTCGTGCCGCCGGGCGCCGTGCTCGAGGACGGGTCCCTGGTCGGCGTCAAGTCGACCATCCCCGACAGCCTGCACCTCCACCCGGGCGAGATCTCCTTTGGCAGCCCCGCGATGATCCTGCCGGCCCGCCAGAAGGTCGAGGCCGGCAGCCAATGGACCTACGAGCCGCCGAAATGGATGCTCTGGGTGCGGACCGTGTTCGAGGCCCTGCACACCTCGCTGCCGACCGCCGTCTTCATCACCTGCGGCTACATCACGGCCGACATCATCGAGGCCCCGCTGACCAGCGGCAACTACCTCAAGGCGACGGCGATCTTCCTTGCCGCCGGTCTGGTGATCGCCCTGGCGCTGGTCGTGGTCTCGGTCATCGCCAAATGGCTGCTCATCGGCGTCTACAAGCCGATCATGAAGCCGATGTGGTCGTTCTGGGCGATGCGGACCGAGGCTGTCGCCGTGCTGTACGGTGGCCTGGTCGGCAAGGCGTCTATCGAGTTCATGCGCGGCACGCCGTTCCTGCCGATGGTGCTGCGGCTCTACGGCGCCAAGATCGGCAAGGGCGTGTGGATGGACCTGACCGACGTCACCGAGTTCGACTGCATCAATATAGGTGACTTCTCGACGCTCGGCATGGGCGCCTGCCTGCAGACCCACCTCTACGAGGACCGGATCATGAAGGTCGGACGTGTGACCCTGGAGAAGGGCGTGCATGTCGGCTGGGACACCACCGTGCTGTACGACACGCATGTCGGCGAGTTCGCCCAGCTGGACCAGCTGACCGTGGTGATGAAGGGCGAGAACATCCCCGCCCACACCCGCTGGCAGGGGGCCCCGGCCATGCCGGTTGCCGTCCCCGCGGCGACCGATCAGGCTGGCGCGATGCCCGTCCGCGCCGCCGCCTGAGCGAGACGACAAGACACCGCTGAACCACGGCCGCGCAGTCCCTGCGCGGCCGTTTCGCATGGGCGAAGCCTGGCCTGCATGCTATCCGGACACGGCATGGATCGCCGGACAAGGCTCACGCTTCTGGTCGTTGCCGCCGCCGTCATCTTCTGGATGGTGGCCATCGCAGCCGACTGCCCTGCCGATACGGCCTGCGATGGGCGTGGCGTGCGGATCTGCCAGATCCTGGCTGGCTGCCGTGGCCGGCCGGTGCCGCCGGCGCCCGCGCTGCCGCCCGGACCCAGCATCCCGGTTTGACCCGCCGTCATCCTGCGCCTAAGAGCGGGACGTCGTCGTCCGGGGCGCCCATGTCGCACAACACCTTTGGCCATCTCTTCCGCGTCACCACCTTCGGTGAGAGCCACGGTCCGGCGATCGGCTGCGTCGTCGACGGCTGCCCGCCGCGCATCCCGCTGACGCAGGCCGACATCCAGGCCGAGCTCGACCGTCGCCAGCCCGGCCAGTCGCGTTTCACCACGCAGCGCCAGGAGCCGGACACCGTGCGGATCCTGTCGGGCGTGTTCGAGGATGAGCGGACGGGCGGGCAGGTCACCACCGGCACGCCGATCGCGCTGATGATCGACAATGTCGACCAGCGCTCCAAGGATTATGGCGAGATCCGTGACAGCTACCGGCCTGGCCATGCCGATTTCACCTATGACGTGAAGTACGGCGTCCGCGACTACCGCGGCGGCGGCCGGTCGTCTGCCCGCGAGACCGCGTCCCGTGTCGCTGCCGGCGCGGTCGCCCGCAAGGTGCTGGCGGGCGTCAGCATCCGCGGGGCACTCGTCCAGGTCGGACCGCACCGGATCGACCGTGCGTCATGGGACTGGGACGAGATCGGCCGTAATCCGTTCTTCTGTCCTGACGCGAGCGCGGCGGAACGCTTCGCCGACTATCTCGACGGCATCCGCAAGGCCGGCTCCTCGGTGGGTGCCGTCATCGAGGTCATCGCCGAGAACGTGCCCCCCGGGCTTGGAGCGCCCATCTATGGCAAGCTCGACGGCGACCTTGCCGCCGCGCTCATGAGCATCAACGCGGTGAAGGGCGTCGAGATCGGTGCAGGGTTCGCCGCTGCCGAACTCACCGGCGAGGAGAATGCCGACGAGCTTCGCCGCGGCAATGACGGAGCACCGCTGTTCCTCTCCAATCACGCCGGCGGAATTCTGGGTGGCATCTCGACAGGCCAGCCCGTGGTGGCCCGCTTCGCCGTCAAGCCGACCTCCTCGATCCTGTCGCCGCGCCTGTCGGTGGACCGCCACGGCGCCGAGGTCGATATCCGCACCAAGGGCCGCCATGACCCCTGCGTCGGCATCCGGGCCGTTCCGGTCGGCGAGGCAATGGTTGCCTGCGTGCTGGCCGACCATCTGCTGCGTCACCGTGGACAGGTCGGTGCAACATCGCCGTGGCCGCACCCGATATCGTAAGTTTGACTTCAGTGTCTACCGATTGAAGTGGCGCTTAATGTTTTGAGCCGCTAGGCTGGGTTTATGAAACTGGCGGACTGGTTGCGGCAGAACGGCGTCTCCCGGGTCGATTTTGCCCGCAGGATCGGCGTGTCCCCGGCAGCCATCAGCCAGATGTGCAACAACGACGCCCCATGGATGTCGCGCGAGACCGCCGCCCTGGTGGCCGAGGCTACCGGCAACGCTGTCACGCCCAACGACTTCATCGACCTTCCCTGGCGCAACGAGGAGCGTGGCGTGAACAACTCCGTGACCCTGGCCCTGGAGGCCCTCAAGCGCGGCGAGATCGTCATCGTCACCGACGATGACGACCGCGAGAACGAGGGTGATCTCGTCTGCGCCGCCTCGCTCTGCACGCCGGAGAAGATGGCCTTCATCATCCGCAACACCTGCGGCATCGTCTGTGCGCCGGTGACGGCGGGCGACGCCCGACGGCTCAACCTGTCGCCGATGGTGGCCGCCAATGATGCGCCGCTCGGCACGGCGTTCACGGTGACGGTTGATGTGCGCCATGGCCTGACGACCGGCATTTCCGCCGAGCAGCGGTCCAACACGGTCCGCGCGCTCGCCAACGGCAATATGGGCGCGGGCGATTTCGTCCGGCCCGGCCATGTCTTTCCGCTGATCG
>JBMOJG010000467.1:0-3468 GCA_049316925.1 Alsobacter sp.
CTGGGCGACCGCCTTCCGCGACCAGATGCATGTGATCGGCGGCTATGGCGAAGGCCGCGTCGACCGGCCCTACCACCATGTCTACGACCCCAAGGCCGACCGCTGGATCGATGCGGCGCCGCTGCCGCGCGGCGCCAACCATGTGGCGGTGGTGGCCATGGGCGACCGCGTCTATGCGCTCGGCGGGTTCCTCGAGCAGAACCGCAAGCCGGACGCCAATGCCTTCGTGTGGGATCCGGCCGAGGACAAGTGGCGGGCGATCGCGCCGCTGGGCCGCGAGCGGGGCGCCGCTTCGGCGGTCGCGCTGGACGGCAAGATCCACCTGATCGGCGGGGCTGCCCTGCCGGAGCGCGAGCGCGCCAGCGTCGGTTGGCACGAGGTCTATGATCCCGCCACCGACACCTGGTCGCTGCGCAAGGCGCTGCCCGGCGCCCGCGACCATGCCGGCACCGTGGCGTGGGGTGGCCGGATCTACGTGATCGGCGGGCGCTTCAACACGTTCGAGTACAATACCGGACTGCACCATGTGTATCTGGCCGATCGTGACACGTGGGAGTTGCGCGCGCCGCTGCCGACGCCGCGGTCAGGCCACGGCCTGGTGATCCTCGACGACCGCTTCTACGCCATGGGCGGCGAGGAGGGCGTGTGGACCAACGGCCAGCTCGCCGGCCGGGTGTTCGGCCAGATGGAGAGCTACGACCCGAAGACCGACACGTGGCAGTCGCATGCACCCATGCCGACGCCGCGTCACGGTCTCGGCGCCGTGCTGCTCGGCCGGTCGATCCATGTCGCCGGCGGCGGCGTGGTGGTGGGCGGGGGCATCCAGTCCTCGACCCACGAGGCGTTCACGCTGGGCTGATCCGTCCTGCGGGCAGGTCGGCGAAACGCTTGCCGTCGCGCACGAGGTCGACGAGCAGCGGGGCGGGCTCCCATCCCGGCCCGCTGGAGGCCGCCATGGCCTGCACGTCGGCAAGCACCGTATCCAGCCCGCGGGCGTCGGCCTCGAACATCGGCCCGCCGCGCCAGGCCGGGTAGCCATAGCCGTGGATCTTGACGATATCGATGTCGAGCGCGCGGGCGGCGATGCCCTCGGCCAGGATCTTCGCGCCCTCGTTGACCATGGCGGCATGGACGCGCCGGGCGAGGGCCTCGCCGTCGAAGTCCCCTGGGACGACGCCACGCTCGCGCCAGAACGCCTCGATCATCGCGGTGACGGCGGGGTCCACCGTCCGCTTGCCCGCCTCGTACCGATACCAGCCAGCGCCGGTCTTCTGGCCGAAGCGGCCCTGCTCGCACAGCCTGTCGGCGAGCGTTCCGGCATAGCGCCGGGCCGGATCGCGGGTGGAGGCGAGGCGTTTGCGCCGCGACCAGCCGATGTCCAGGCCGGCGAGATCCGATACCGCGAACGGGCCCATGGCGAAGCCGAACGCCTCGAGCGCCGCGTCTATCTGCTGCGGCAATGCCCCATCCTCCAGGGCAAAATCGGTCTGCTGGCGCCACACGGAGAGAATCCGGTTGCCGATGAAGCCGTCGCAGACACCGCAGGTCACCGGGATCTTGCCGAGGCGGCGGCCCAGCGCGATGCCCGTCGCCACCGCATCCGGCGCGCTGGCGGCGCCCTCGACCACCTCGACCAGCCGCATGACGTTGGCCGGCGAGAAGAAGTGCAGGCCGATGACATCCGCCGCCCGGCCGCTGGCCTGGGCGATGGCGTCGATGTCCAGATAGGAGGTGTTGGAGGCCAGTACGGTGCCGGGCCGGGTCGTGGCGGCCAGCCGGGCGAAGAGGTCGCGCTTGACCGCCATGTCCTCGAAGGCGGCCTCGATCACCAGATCGCACTCAGCCAGCGCCGCGAACGCATCGGTGACGGTGAGGAGCGCGAGGCGCCGGTCCCGCCCCGCCGCGTCGATGCGGCCGGATGCCAGTGCGCGATCGTAGAGCGCGGCGATCCGGGCCTGGCTGGCCTCGACGGCGGCAGGGCTGGTCTCGACCACCGTCACCGGCAGGCCGGCATCGGCGACTGCCACGGCGATCCCGGCGCCCATGGTTCCGGCGCCGATCACGCCCACTTGCGTCACCGGCCGGGCGGTCACGCCGTCGAGGTGGGGGACGCGCTGCACCTCGCGCTCGGCAAAGAAGGCGTGGCGCAGCGCCTTGGCCTGATCCGATCCGACGAGGTCCAGGAAAATGGAGCGTTCCTTTGCCATTCCGGCGTCGAATGGCAAAGTTGTGGTGGCCATCACTGCTTCGGCAGCCCGGACCGGCGAGAGTTGGCCGCGGGCTCGCGCTTTCACCGCCGCCAGAACCTTGTCGACCGCGGCCGCGTCATAGGCAGGCACCGACAGCGCGCCGGTCCGCCGCGGCGGATGCCCGATCAGGCTGCGGGCATGGGCCACCGCAGCTGTTCGCAAGTCGCCCTCTGCCACCGCGTCGGCAAGGCCGAGCCGGACCGCCTCCGCGGCCTTCACCTGCCGGCCGGAGGTGACGAGGTCGATTGCCGCCGCAAGACCGGCGAGGCGGGGCGTGCGCTGGGTGCCGCCGGCGCCCGGGACGATGCCGAGCTTGACCTCGGGCAGGCCGATGGCGGCTCCCGGCGCCATGATGCGGGCATGGCAGGCCAGCGCGACCTCGAAGCCGCCGCCGAGCGCCGTCCCGTGGATGGCCGCGACAACGGGTTTGTCGGCGGCCTCGATCTCCGCAAGCATGGCCGGCAGCAGCGGCGGCACCATCGGCTTGCCGAATTCGCGGATGTCGGCGCCGGCAAAGAAGGTCCGCCCCTCGCAGGCGATCACGATCGCAGCGACGGCCGGGTCGGCCAGCGCCTGCGCGAGGGCCGCGGCCAGCCCGGCGCGTACCGCCTGCGACAGCGCGTTGACCGGCGGGTTGTCGGTGAGGACCAGGGCGACATTGCCGTCGCGGACGAGGGTCACGGGGGTTGCTTCAGCCATCACACATCCTCTTTGGCCGCAGCGATGCAACGGCCGGTCAGCGCTCCAGGCAGCAGGACTGCCATGGTCAGTGCCGGCGCTCGGCGGCGCCGCGCAGGCGGCCGACGATTCCGGTGGGGAAGAAATACACGCTCAGTACGAACAGGACACCGAGCCATAGCAGCCAGCGATCCGGATCCAGCAGGCGCGACAGCACGGGGACGGCTTCGGTCGCCTTGGCGGCGATGCCCATGAGTTTCTGCAGGTAGTTCTGGGCCATCACGAACAGTGTCGCGCCGATCACCGAACCGTAGAGCGTGCCCATCCCACCGATCACGACCATCAGCAGGATGTCGACCATGATGGTGAAGGACAGCGTCGTGTCCGGCCCGGTGTAGCGCAACCAAAGCGCGTAGAGGCCGCTGGCCAGTACTGCCACCGCGGCGCCGACGCAGTTCGCGCCGGTGCGATACCACACCGTGCGATAGCCCAGCGCCTCGGCGCGGAAGTCGTTCTCGCGGATGGCCTGCAGCACGCGGCC
>JBMOJG010000468.1:0-3448 GCA_049316925.1 Alsobacter sp.
CGGGCGCTGTCGCTGGCAAGGAACACCGAGGCGGCACCCACGTCCTCGATGCTGGCGAGCCGCCGCATAGGCGACCGTGCCACTGCGTCGGCCATCATGGCGTCGAAATCGGCGATCCCCCCGGCGGCCCGCGTCGCCATCGGCCCCGGCGACAGGGCGTTGACGGTGATGTTGCGCGGGCCAAGCTCCGACGCGAGCTCGCGCGTCGTGGCTTCGAGCGCCGCCTTCACCGGTCCCATCATGTTGTAGGAGGAGACGACCTTCTCGGCCCCGTAGAAGCTCATGGTCTGGCAGCTGCCGCCATGCCGCATCAGCGGCTCGCAGCGCCGCGCCAGGCGGATGAAGGAATGCACCGAGACGTCCATCGCCAGCGCAAAGCCGGCCGCGGAGGCGTCGATCACCCGGCCCTGCAGGTCAGCGCGCGGCGCGAAGGCGATGGAGTGGACGAACACGTCGAGCCGGCCCCACTGCGCCGCGATCTGCGCGAACACCGCCTCTTCCTGGTCGGGATGGGCGACGTCGAGCGGCATCACGATGCTGGCCTCGATTGCGTCGGCCAGCGGCCGCACATGGGGCTCCGCCTTGGCGTTGAGATAGGTCAGGGCAATTTCGGCGCCCGCCTCGTGCAGTGACTTCGCGATACCCCAGGCGATGGAATGATCATTGGCGACCCCGAGAACCAAGGCACGCTTCCCGGCCAGGCTGAACTGACGCATCGGACGACCTCTGCAGCCTTGGTATCCATCGTATTGCATTGCAGCATAGGTGGCGCCGCTGACGGTCCCATGACTGGGATCGCCGGCTCACTCGGCGCGGTGCACGTCGTGAACGACAATCCCGGTTCCCTCCGGCGGAACCACCAGCCAGTCCCGACGCTTCAGCGTCCTGCGCGTGTCGAGATAGCCGCTCTGCCAGTGCTCACGCATCGAGGTGCCGGAGAACTCGTGGTCCTTGGCGTGCCCCTCATAGGTCTTCTGCTGGTAGATCAGGTGCAGGATGGCGATGTCGGGCAGGTCGGACAGCTGCTCGCGCAGCACCCGTTCATCGTGGGTGAGCAGCTCGTCCGGGATCTTGGCGAGCGCCAGATAGGTCCGCCGCTTCCAGGTGTGGATGCGCCGGTATACATCCGTGTTGTAGCGGGTGCGCGACGAATAGATGATGTCCTTGCGGCGCACATTCACCTCGTCGATGTCGCGCGGCAAGGGCCCTCTGGCGTTGAACAGGTCGACCTGGAACACCAGCGTGTCGACGCCCTGGTCCTCGTCGAGGAGATGCTGCAGCGGCGTGTTCGACACGATGCCGCCGTCCCAGAAATGGTCGGTCCCGATCTGCACCATCGGGAAGGCCGGCGGCAGGGCGCCGCTCGCCATGATGTGCTCGGGCTCGATCTCGTCGGTCCGATTGTCGAAATAGATGAAATTGCCCGACGCGACGTTGACGGCGCCGACCGAAAAGATCGGCCCGCTCTCGTTCAGCAGATCGAAGTCGACCAGCGTTCTGAGTGTGTCGTGTAGCGGCTGCACGTCGTAGTAGCTGGTGGCATCGCGCGAGCCCGGAAGGCTGAGATGCGGGTTCATGGCACGGGGCTTGAAAAAACCGGGCTGGCCCAGCGCAGTCGTCATCATCACACTGGTGGCGTTGCGCGCCTTGCGGAAGACGTCGCCCTCGGGCGTGTAGAGCCACACCTTGCGGTCCGTTACCATCTCCCAGAACTGCCGCAGCCGCTCGAGGCGCTTCTCCGGCCGGTTGCCCGCAATGATCGCCGCATTGATTGCGCCGATCGAGACGCCCGAGATCCAGTCCGGCTCGACCCCGGCCTCGTGCAGCGCCTGATAGACGCCGGCCTGGTAGGCACCAAGGGCACCGCCGCCTTGCAGGACGAGGGCGACGCGCTTCCATCCGGCGCGGTCGAAGGGGTGCTGGTGGCGCAGCCTGGGTCGCGGCCGAAACGGCGCATCGGTCATGCAGGGCGCTCCGTGAGGCACCGGCCGGGGAGCCGGCCGGTGCCGTGCTGGAAGGAGATCAGAAGATCTTCGAGAACAGGTAGTAAAGGCCCGCCGACAGCGTGATGGCGGCGGGCAACGTCAACACCCAGGCCAGCAAAAGGTTGCGGACTGTCGACATCTGCAGCCCCGACCCGTTCGCCGCCATGGTGCCGGCGACGCCGGAGGAGAGGACGTGGGTGGTCGATACGGGCAGGCCGAACACGTCGGCTGCGCCGATCGTTCCCATCGCCACCAGCTCGGCCGAGGCCCCCTGCGCATAGGTCAGGTGGGTCTTGCCGATCTTCTCGCCGACCGTCACGACGATCCGCTTCCACCCCACCATCGTGCCGAGCCCGAGCGCGATCGCCACCGCCACCTTGACCCAGACCGGGATGAAGCGGGTCGAGTCATCCAGCGACTTCTTGTAGCTGCTGAGCGTCGAGACCTCGGCCGGCGACAGCTCGTTCTCCTTGTCCTTGAGCAGGAAGCGGACCGCCTCCGACGCCAGATACATGTCGTTGCGGGTGTTGCCGACGGCGTCGGCCGGAAGCTTGGCCAGCGAGCCGTGTGTCTCGATCTGCTTGGAGATGTCGCGCACCAGGACCGCCAGCGACGGGTAGGTGCCGCCGGTGATCTCGTGGCGCGAGATGTACTGCGTCACGGTCGGTCGCGGATCGCCGGTGATGTTGTAGCCCGCGGCCTTGCTGTCGATCACCTTCGAGGCCGCCTCGGACGACTTGTAGAACGCGGCGAGGCTGGAATCGGGAAGTGCCCGGTTGAGGGCGTAGGCGGTCGGGACGGTGCCGATCAGGATGAGCATGATCAGGCCCATGCCTTTCTGGCCGTCGTTCGAGCCATGCGCGAACGACACGCCCGTGCAGGTGAAGATCAGCAGCGCCCTGATCCACAGCGGAGGCGGCGCATTGCCGACTGGCTCCTTGTAGAGCGCCTCGTTGCGCACCAGCGCCTTCATCGCCAGGAACAGCAGCGCGGCGCAGACAAAGCCGAAGATCGGCGACAGCAGCAGCGCGTAGCCGATCCCGGTGGCCTTGCTCCAGTCGACGCCGGTGGTGCCGTCGCGACCGCGCAGGATGGCGTTCATGACGCCGACGCCGATGATCGAGCCGATCAGCGTGTGGCTGCTCGAGGCCGGCAGGCCCAGCCACCAGGTGCCAAGGTTCCAGATGATGGCGGCGATCAGCAGCGCGAACACCATCGCGAAGCCGGCCGATGAGCCGACCTGCAGGATCAGCTCCACCGGCAGCAGCGAGACGATGCCGAAGGCGACCGCGCCACTCGACAGCAGCACGCCGAGGAAGTTGAAAAAACCCGACCAAACGACCGCGACATTCGCCGGCATCGCATGGGTGTAGATGACGGTCGCCACGGCGTTGGCCGTGTCATGGAAGCCATTCACGAACTCAAAGCCCAGCGCGATGAACAGCGCCAGCGCCAGCAGCAGG
>JBMOJG010000469.1:0-3440 GCA_049316925.1 Alsobacter sp.
GCCCGACGTCGCCACGCGGGTCCAGGCGAGCCCGCTCAGGCGTGCCGGCACGCCGGAGGATGTGGCAGGCGTGGTCGCGTTCCTGGCGTCCGACGATGCCGGCTACATGACCGGCCAGGCGATCAACATCACCGGCGGGCTGTGGATGAACTGACGGCCTGGCGGGCTGCTCCAGGAAAAACGAAACCGCGATAGCCATCGGCGGCGATCTCGTTGCAGATCCGGCGATAATTCATGAATCCGCCGGCATAGGGCAGGAACACCCGCGGCTTGCCGGGGATGTTGGCACCCATGTACCAGGAGTTCGCGAGCGGCATCAGCGTGCCGGACGCGACCTCCGCGACATGCTTGCCCCAGGCGTCCTGCGCCGCCTCGTCGGCCTCGACGACCGCCGCGCCCATGTCGCGCATGTGGGCGATGAGATCCGCGATGAACTCCACGTGCTGCTCGATCGAGACGATCACATTGGTCAGGATCGAGGGGCTGCCGGGCCCGGTGATGGTCAGCAGATTGGGGAAACCCGCTGTCATCAGGCCGAGATAGCTGCGCGGTCCCTGGGCCCAGCCGTCCTTCAGGCGCTGGCCGCCACGGCCGCGGATGTCGATGCGGCCGAGCGCGCCGGTCACCGCATCGAAGCCGGTCGCGAACACCAGCGCGTCGAGCGGGTACTCGGCCGCCGTGGTCTGCAGCCCCTGCGCGGTCATGCGGACGATCGGCTCGGCCCGCAGATCGACGAGGCTGACATGCGGCTCGTTGAACGTCGCGTAATAGTTGCTGTCGACGCAGATGCGCTTGGTGCCAATGGGATGGTCGTGCGGCAGCAGCTTGCTGGCGACCTCGGGGGTCTTGACGATCTCGCGGATCTTGTCACGGACGAAATCGGCCGCGGTGTCGTTGGCCGCCTTGTCGAGCATGATGTCGCCGAAGGTGCGGATGAAGTTCACCCCGCCCTTGGCCCAGCGCGCCTCAAAGGCCTGGCGCCGCTCCTGCTCGCTGACGCTCAGCGCCTTGGTGTCGTTGTAGTCGTAGAGGATCCCGGCCGTCGTCTCGCGCGCCGCCGCCCGCCGCTGCGGGTATTCGGCCTTCACGGCCCGCTCGCGCTCGCGATCGGTCGGTGCATTGCGGGCCGGGATGCTGAAGTTCGGCGTGCGCTGGAAGACGGTGACCTGGCCGGCCACGGCGGCCAGCGCCGGCGTCACCTGAATGCCGGACGATCCCGTGCCGATGACGCCGACCCGCTGTCCCGCGAGGTCGACGGGCTCATGCGGCCAGCGGCCGGTGTGCAGCACGCGTCCCGTGAAATCGGCCATGCCGTCGATGCCGGGGGCGCGCGCTGCCGACAGGCAGCCGGTGGCCATGATGCAGAACGGCGCCTCGATGCGGTGACCGCGATCCGTCGTGACGGCCCAGAGCGCCCGCGCCTCGTCGAAATGCGCCTCCGTGACGGAGGTCTCGAGGCGTATGTCGCGGCGCAGATCGAGCCGGTCGGCGACATGGTCGATGTAGCGCAGGATCTCCGGCTGGGTGGCGAAGCGCTCGGTCCAGCTCCACTCCTGCTGGATGTCGTCGTCGAACGAATAGGAGTATTCGAGGCTGTCTACGTCGCAGCGGGCGCCGGGGTAGCGGTTCCAGAACCAGGTGCCGCCGACGCCCGATCCCGCCTCGAACACGACCGCGCTGAGGCCAAGCCGGCGGACCTTGTGGAGCATGTAGAGGCCGGCAAAACCGGCACCGACGATCACGGCGTCGAACCGCTCGGCGCCCGCTGGCGTCACACCGGTCTGGCTGTCCATCATTTCCTCCACACTTCGCTCTGTGCAAGCAATCTACTCAAGGGTATATATCCCGTCCAGTCGGAATGTCGGGTCTCGCACGCAGAGGCGGGCCCGGCCGGAACAGGCCCGGTCAAACGGGGCCGAACAGGGACAAGGAGGACTGCCGATGCCGATCCACCCCGCTTTGCAGGCCATGCTGGACAAGGCCGTCAACCTGCCGCCGATGCACACCGTGCCGCTCGAGGCGATCCGCGCGACCGACCTGAAGCGCTACGACATCGGCGTGCCGAAGGACGAGGTGGCCTCGACGCAGGACCGGACCATCCCGGGCCCGCGCGGCGAGATCCGGATCCGGATCTACCGGCCCGATCTGCAGGATGGCCGGCCCGTCACGGTGTTCTTCCATGGCAGCGGCTTCTGCATCTGCAGCATCGACACGCATGACGCGATGTGCCGGCAGATCTGCAGCCGGGGCGGAACAATTGTTGTCTCGGTCGACTATGCGCTCGCGCCGGAAAATCCATTCCCGGCCGGTCCCGACGATGCCTATGCGGCGGTGCTGTGGACGGCCGCCTCCGCGGCGAGTTTTGGCGGCGATCCGGCGCGGCTTGGCGTGTGCGGCGACAGCGCCGGCGGTACCATGGCGGCGGTGAGCGCGCTGAGGGCGCGAGACGAGAACGGTCCGGCCATCAAGGCGCAGATGCTGCTCTACCCGGTGACGGACCATTACACCGGCGGCCATGCCTCGTTCGAGGAGCGCGGTGCCGGCTGTGGGCTGACGGCCGATGGCATGCGCTGGTTCTGGGACTTCTACCTGCCGTCAGCCGACCGGGCCGGGCATCCCCATGTCTCGCCCTACCGGGCGCCTTCGCTGGCTGGCTTGCCGAAGTGCTATCTGATCACTGCTGAATATGACTTGCTGCGCGACGAGGGCGAGGCCTTTGGCCGGCGGCTCCGGGAAGCCGGGGTGCCGGTCGATCATCATCGCTACGCCGACATGAACCACGGCTTCCTCAACTGGGTCGGGCTGTTCGACCGCCCGAGTGAAGCCATGGATGGGCTGGCCGCCTGGATCCGCCGGGAGCTGTGAGCCGCCGCCCGCGTCGCCGCGCGGCAGAGCCTCATCCGGCGTCTGGCGTCCACCCATACAGCCAGGCGTAGCGCTTGAGCATGCCGTCGCCGCCGAGCCGGCGCAGGATCAGGTCGCGCGGCATCGCGAGCGGGCCGGGCAGGTGGTAGGCGCGGGCATTGAAGCGGGCTGCCTCCTGCACCTTGCGGGCGCGGGCGGTGCGGGCCCGGGAATAGGCAGCGAGCGCGTCGGGGAGGTCGTCAGGACTGGCCAGCACGGTCGCGGCCAGCACGGCGGCGTCCTCGATCGCCAGGGCGCCGCCCTGGGCGAGGAAGGGCAGTACCGGATGCGCGGCATCGCCCATCAGGGCGACACGGCCGGCCGCCCAGACCCGTCGCGGCGGCCGGTCGAACAGCGACCAGACATGCCACTCCTCGACGGCGGCAAACAGCAGCAGCAGCTCGGGCGACCAGCCACGGAAACGACGGCGGAACATGTCGGCATCGCCCGGCCGCGACCAGCCGGGTTCGGCGTCGCGGTCGGCGATCACCGCCACCACATTGACGCTGCGGCCGCCGCGGACCGGGTAATGCACC
>JBMOJG010000470.1:0-3439 GCA_049316925.1 Alsobacter sp.
ACCAGCACCATGGTGCCGATCCCCTCGCAGGAGCGGATGCGCAGCGCGCCGCCATGCATCTCGGCGAGCGAGCGGGCGATGGCCAAGCCGAGGCCGGAACCCTCGGTAGGCTTCGATGAATCCATGCCGACCCACTCGAACGGCCGGCCGAGCTTGCTCAGCGCATCCTTGGGGATGCCGACGCCCGTGTCTTCCACGTAGATGTTGACGTCGCCGCCGATCCGTCGAGCCCGCACCATGACCTTGCCGCCCTCCGGCGTGAACTTGATGGCGTTGGAGAGAAGATGCCGCAGCACCTTGTCGATCGCCCGGCGGTCGGCAACGAGCTCGGTATTGGGCAGCAGTTCCGCCGACAGCGTCAGGCCGCGCGCCTGCGCCGCATCGGAGACGGCGGCCAGCGCTGACGCGATGGCCTCGTCGAGCTGCAGCGGCAGGCGGTCCATCCGGACCCGCCCGGCCTCGAGTTCGGCCATGTCGAGGATGTCGGCGATGAGACCCAGTAGGAATTCGCCGCTCTTGCGGATGTCTCGGCAATAGTCGGTGTATTTCTCGCAGCCGAGGGACCCGAAGATGCCCTGCTCCATGACCTGCGAGAAGCCGAGGATCGCATTCAGAGGCGTCCGAAGCTCATGGCTCATCTTGGCCAGGAATTCGGACTTGGCATGGTTGGCGCTCTCGGCCTCGGCCTTCTGCTCGAGGTAGCGTTCGGCAAGATCGGCCAGTTGCTGGGCCTGGCTTTCCAGCGTCTGGCGTGACCGTTTCAGGTCCGCGATCGTTGCGGTCAGCTTGCGCTCGCTGTCCAGAAGGCTCTCCTCGTGGCGCTTCAGCAGCGTGATGTCGGTGCCCACCGACACATATCCCCCGTCCTTTGTTCGGCGCTCGTTGATCTGCAACCAGCGAGCGTCGGGAAGCTGCGCCTCGTAGCTGCGGGCGCCGCTCTCGACGGGCCGGTCGCCGCCGATGCGGTTCTGCACCACGGGCGGCGTCAGGGCCGCGGCGAGGTCCTGATAGGGCGTCCCCGGCGCAACGGATTCGGGGGCGAGATTGTGCAGACGCTGGAATTTCGAGTTGCACATCACCAGGCGGTTCTCGGCATCCCACAGGACGAAGGCCTCGGAGATCGTCTCGATGGCATCGCGCAGGCGCATGTCCGCGGTGGCGGTCTCCTGCGCCAGCCGGCGCTGCTCGGTGATGTCGATGGTGATGCCGATCAGGTGCGGATCGCGCGAGACGCCATCGCGCACGAGTTCGGCCCGCGCCCGCAGCCAGACCCATTCGCCGCTGGCGGCGCGCAACCGGAACGCGTGGTCGATCGTGGTCGCCTCGCGGCTCGCCAGCATGTCGGCGAGCGCATAGAGATCGCCATCCGCAGGATGCACGAGGCGGTTCACGTCGCCAAAGGACATGAACTCGCTTTCGCGCTCGTAGCCCAGCATCTCGTACATGCTGTCGGACCAGTAGAGCGTGCCACGGGCGATATCCCAGTCCCACAGGCCGCAGCGGCCGCGCGACAGCGCCGTGTCGAGCCGCTTGCGCACCCGATCGCAGATCGTGTCGGCGTGGCGGGCGCGCCAGGCCTGCCAGAAATACGCCGTGCTGATGCCGCTCAGCACCAGCGCCGAGGCGCCGAGCAGGAGCAGCATCGAGGTGGTGCGGCTGTGCCACTGCGCCAGCGCACCGCTGACGGGCTGGATGACGGCCAACTGCCCGAACGGCGCCGGCAGGTTGCGGACGGTCGCCACCGCCTTCGTGCCGTCGGGCAGCGTGACGGTCATCACGCCCGCCTTCTCGGCAAAGGTGGTGAGCGGCTGCTCGGGACCGAGAATATCGGTAAGGCTGCGTCCAGCGTTCAGACCCGACGGAGCGCTGGCGATGACGGCGCCGGCGTCACCGGTCAGCAATATATAGCGGCCGCTGTGCAGGACATGGCCCGGTGTCGTGGCAAGGACACTCTGTCCGTGCATCGCGCCTTGACCGTGCTCGGACACCCGCGTCATCTCGGATGCCAGATACGCAGCCAGCACGTCGAGATCGCTCAGCGTGTCGAGCAGCGTCTCCTCGCGTGTTGTCACGGCGTTCAGATAGGCCACGCTGCCCAGCGTCGCGACGAACAGCGCGATCATCATGGGGACAATGCGTCGGAGCCAGGGCTCCAGGTCGACCAGTTTCTGGTAGCTTGGGGTCGCGAGCGAGCGCGCGAGTCCCGGGAGTGATGTCGCGCGCGAAGACGCGATGGCCGCGATCGATCGCGCCATGCTGGTGGCCCCCTCGGAATTCAGTATCGCCCCGTCCGGATTGATGTGCCGCATCTTTCCGAATCGCGACCATCTGAATCTGGTCCGGACGATTTGTCCAGACCTTAACGGAGCCTTACCGAGGCTTTCATCGCAGCCACAACATCTTGGGCCGCGAGGTCAAAATGGCGCTAGATCTTGCCGTTTGGCGACATGCGATTACGCCAGGGAGCGGCCGACAATGTCGCTGACGTCTGGTGACAGGCCGGCCACTGCGGCGACGCGGCGGAGTTCGGTTTCGGCTCGCGCACGCCGCTGCGGTTCGAGCGAGCGCCAGGTGCGGAACGACCCCAGCAGACGGGCTGCCACCTGGGGGTTCGAGCGGTCGAGCTGCAGCACGATGTCGGCCAGAAAGGCGTAGCCCTCGCCGTTGGCGTGGTGAAACTGGGACAGGTTGGCCATGGCGAAGCTGCCGATCAACGCGCGGGTGCGGTTGGGGTTGGCGAGCGAGAAGGCCTTGTGGCCCATGAGGCCGCGAACCCGCTGCAATGTCCCGTCCTCGGGGATGGCCGCCTGCAACGCAAACCACTTGTCGAGCACAAGGGCGTCGTCGGCATAGCGCGTCGCAAACGCGGCAAGGGCCTGCTCGCGCGCCTCACCGGGGATCTGCGCCAGAACGGCGAGCGCGCCGATCCTGTCGGTCATGTTGTCGGCCGCCGCGAACTGGGCGCCGGCCAGGACCGCGCCGGTCGCGGGATCGCCGGCCGCAAGCAGATCGAGCACGGCGTTGCGCAGGCTGCGTCGCCCCGCGCTGGCTGCATCCGGGCTGTAGGGCCCCGGCGTGGCCAGGCGCCCCAGGGCCGCGCGGAGCTGCGCCGCCATGGCCGCGCCGACGGCGGTTCGCAGTCCGCGGCGCGCGGCCAGCACGGCGTCGGGATCGATGTCGCGGCCGATCTCGCGGGCAAGATCGGCCTCGCTGGGCAGAGCGAGAACCTGCGCCACGAAGGCATGGTCATGGCTGCCGTCGAGGAGCGCCGCAAGCGCGGCCGCGAACCGCGGATCGTAGGTTGGCGTGATGCCGGACTTGACCGCCTGGACCGCCCGCAACATCAGCCGCATGGCGTAGGTCTGCGCTGCCTGCCAGCGGTTGAAAGGGTCGCTGTCGTGCCGGAAAAGCACCAGCAGGTCCTCCTCGTCCAGCGGCA
>JBMOJG010000471.1:0-3432 GCA_049316925.1 Alsobacter sp.
TGTCGGACCACAACCCGCAGGACGTGGAGACCAAGCGGCTTCCGTTCGCCGAGTGTGCCGACGGTGCCATCGGGCTGGAGACCATGCTGGCCGCCGGCCTGCGGCTGGTTCATGGCGGTGAGATCAGCCTGCCGATGCTGCTGCGGGCGCTCTCGACCCGGCCGGCCGAGATCCTCGGCCTGCCGCAGGGGCGGCTGACGCGCGGGTCCCCGGCCGACCTCATCCTGTTCGATCCCGACGAGCCCTTCGTGCTCGATCCGGCGACGCTGCGCTCGCGGTGCAAGAACACGCCGTTCGATGGCGCGCGGCTGCAGGGGCGCGTGCACCTCACTGTCGTCGATGGCCGGGTGGTCTACGCGGCCGACTGAACGCCTTTGGGCCGTTCTGCCGGCGCTCCGGACAGGCGGGCCGAGAGCCAGCTGTTCGAGGGACGCTCGAAAGCGTGGAAGAGCGCCAGTGCCACGCCGATCGACAGCGCGATCGCGGCTGGCGGAAACAGCCAGAGTGGCAGATCGGCGGCATTCCACGCGGCATGCAGCGGCCTGATCGCGAAGGGGTGGACGAGGTAGAGGCTGTAGGAGGCATCACCCACCGCCATCATCGCGCGGCCGGCGAGGCCCCGCGCCATGTCGGGGCCCGCGGCGGCACAGGCGACGACGAGGGCGGCCGGAACCAGCAGGGTGAGGATCGCCGGGATCTGGTCGCGGTGGTCTGCCGCGCTGCCGCTTGCCAGCAGGGCGGCCAGGCCGAAGCCGATCATCAGCGACGCAGGCCAGGCGCCGAGCCGGAGGGCAGGGCGGTACAGCAGGCCCACGATCATGCCGGCGAGGAACTCCAGCAAGACCGGCGAGGCCCAGAACGGCAGAGCAACGCCGGGAAGCTGTGTCAGCTGGCCGAGCGCGACGAGGCCGAGCAGTCCTGCGGCAAGGGCCGCCAGGCCCCACCGCCGCGGCAACGCCAGTGCCAGGCCGAACAACAGATAGAACAGCATCTCGAAGTTCAGCGTCCAGCCCAGCGCCAGAACCGGGCGGATCTCCCCGGTGGCCCGGGCCGCCGGCCAGAACAGATAGGAGGCGACGATGTGCCAGGCATCGACCACCGGCACGTTCAGCAGGCTCGGCACCAAGATTCCGCCGGCGAGGACGGCGGTGGTGAGCAGCCAGTACAGCGGCACGACGCGTGCCACCCGTCGGGCGAGGAAGCTGCCTGTTGCGCCGGGCGTGCCGAAGCTGTTGCCGGCCGTCACCACCATGATGAAGCCGCTGACGACGAAGAACAGGTCGACGCCACTGGTCCAGGGCGTCGGGTTGAAGCTGATATCCAGACCGCGTCGTGCGGCGATATTCACAAATTCCGTGCCCAGGTGCGACACGAGCACCATCAGGGCCGCACAGGCCCGCAGGATCTGGATGTTGGCGAGCCGGGCCATGGCGAGGCGAAGTCCGCGCGGTGCCGGAAGCAGCACGCTCCCTTCATAGGGCCGCGGGCCTGAAGATTTCATGAGCCGGCCGGCGAACTCGCGTCCTGCGAGTAAACGACGGCTTCTTCGCTATCCGGGCGCAATTGACGGGCAGGCCGTGCGGGCACCACTCTGGGCGTCGATCCGTTGCCCAAGCGAGTGCCCCTGATGGTCTTGACGCTGATTGCCGCTGCTGCCTTCGGCTACCTCCTCGGCTCGATCCCGTTCGGCCTTATCCTGACCCGCCTGGCCGGGACGCAGGATTTGCGGACCATCGGATCCGGCAATATCGGCGCGACGAATGTGCTGCGCACCGGCCGCAAGGGACTGGCGGCCGCCACGTTGCTGGGCGATGCCCTGAAGGGCACCATTGCGGTCCTGGTTGCCGGATCCTTCGGTGCGCCGGCAGCATTGGCTGCCGCGGTTGGTGCCTTTGCCGGCCATGTCGCACCGGTCTGGCTCGGGTTTCGTGGCGGCAAGGGCGTGGCGACCTATCTGGGCACGCTCGCCGGCGTGGCGTGGCCGGCGGCCGTCGCGTTCGCGGCGCTCTGGCTCGGGTGTGCTTTCGCGACCCGCTACTCGTCGGCGTCGGCATTGGTGGCGACCGCTGCGAGTCCGCTCGTGCTTGTTCTCCTCGGACTTCCGGCTGCTGCGGTCGTGTTCGCCGGGCTGACGGCGGTCCTGTGGTGGAAGCACCGCGACAACATTGCCCGGCTGCGCACCGGCACCGAGGGGCGGATCGGGGCGAAAGGATGAGCGCCGAGGGCTCAGGCGGGGGCGGAGGACGGCGTCTCGACGATGCCCAGCGCCTGGCCTGGCTCCGGCTGATCCGGTCCGAAGGTGTCGGCCCGCGGACGTTCCGGTCGGCACTGAACCATTTTGGCGGTGCTGCGGCGGCTCTTGAAGGATTGCCAGGGCTTGCACGTGCCAAGGGTGGACGGACAATCCGGATCTGTCCGCGGGACGACGCTCTACGGGAGCTCGAGGGCTGCGAACGGCTCGGTGTTCGGCTCGTCGCTCTCGGCGAGCCGGACTATCCCGTTGCGCTGCAAGCTATTGACGCCCCACCGCCGCTGCTGGGGATGAGGGGCCGGGCCGAGGTGCTGCTGACGCCCGCGGCCGCCATTGTCGGCTCCCGCAACGCATCGGCGGGCGGGATCGCGATGGCGCAGCGGCTGGCGCGAGGCCTGGGCAAGGCCGGGTTCTGCGTGGTGTCTGGCCTGGCCCGCGGGATTGATGCGGCTGCGCACCAGGCGAGCCTGTCCACCGGAACCGTGGCGGTGCTGGCCGGGGGGCAGGACCGGATCTATCCGCCGGAGCACGGCCGGTTGGCTGACGCCATTCTGGAGACCGGTGCGGTCGTGTCGGAGATGCCGCTCGGCTGGGAGCCGCGGGGGCGAGACTTTCCGCGCCGCAACAGGCTGGTCAGCGGGCTCTCCCTCGGGGTCGTGGTCGTCGAGGCGGCGCGTCGATCCGGCTCGCTGATCACCGCGCGGTTCGCGCTGGAGCAGGGGCGCGAGGTTTTTGCGATTCCGGGCTCGCCGCTGGACCCGAGGGCCGAAGGTCCCAACGATCTGATCCGCGAGGGCGCCACGCTGACAACCGACGCGGCTGACGTGGTCGCGGCTCTGCTGCCCTTGGCTGGCGCACGACCTGCCGAAGGCGACTTGCGCGAGACGGCCGTGTCAGCCGAGGCGCCGCTCTGGGACGAACTCGATCTCTTCGGAGCCGGCACGCCCCAATTTGCGGAGCCTGCCACCTCATTGCCGGCCCCAAGCACTCCCGACGCTTCGCCGGCGGACCGGATCGTGGCACTGCTCGGCGCAACGCCCGTCGCGATAGACCTGCTGGTGCGGGCCAGTGGCCTCGACGTGCCGTTGGTCCGGGGCGTTCTGGCCGAGCTTGAAATGATCGGGATGGTGGAGCGCCATGCCAACGACATGGTGGCGGCCGCGCGCGGTCGTGGCGGCCAT
>JBMOJG010000472.1:0-3429 GCA_049316925.1 Alsobacter sp.
GCTGGGGCTTGTCGGTCTCGCCGCCTTTGCGCCGGCGCTGCTGCTGGCACTGGCCTCCGGCCATGTGGCGGACCGGTTCGACCGGCGGATGATCGTCACCGTCTGCTGGACGCTGGTGGCGCTGGCCGATGGCGCCCTGGCGCTGCTGTCGCTGCAGCATGACGGGCCGGTGTGGCCGGTCTATGCGGTCGCCGTCCTGGTCGGGGCGGCACGCGCCTTCGCCAACCCGGCCGGGCAGGCGCTGCTGCCGAGCCTCGTGCCGCGGGATGTCTTTCCCGGCGCGGTGTCGCTGATGGCGTCGGCCTGGCAGAGCTCGTCGATCATCGGTCCGGCCATTGGCGGCCTGCTCTACATTCTCGGCCCGGCGATGGTGTTCGGCACGTCGGCAGCCTGCTTTGCCGTGTCGGCGGCGTTCGTATTCAGCCTCGGGCCGCGTCCGGGCGCCGGCGGCGGGCGGCCGACGCTCGAGAGCCTGTTTGCCGGCATCGCCTTCATCCGCAGCCGGCCGGTGGTGCTTGGCGCCATCTCGCTCGACCTGTTCGCGGTGCTGCTGGGCGGCGCCACGGCGCTGCTGCCGATCTACGCGCGCGATATCCTGCATACCGGGCCGTGGGGGCTCGGCCTGCTGCGCAGCATGCCCGCCCTGGGCGCGGTGGCGATGTCGGTGCTGCTGGCCTGGCGGCCGCTGCAGCGCGGCGCCGGGCGCAAGATCATCTTGGCGGTCAGCGTCTTCGGCGCTGCCACCCTGGTGTTCGGCCTGTCGGAAACCCTGTGGCTGTCGATGGCGGCGCTTTTTGTCACTGGGGCTGCCGACATGGTCAGCGTCGTGGTGCGCCAGACCCTCGTGCAGTTGGAGACGCCGGACGAGATGCGCGGGCGGGTGGCGGCCGTCAACAGCGTGTTCATCGGTGCCTCGAACGAGCTCGGGGAGTTCGAATCCGGGGCGCTGGCCGCAGCCGTCGGACCGGTTGGCTCGGTGGTGCTGGGCGGAATCGGCACGCTCGCGGTGGCAGCCGCGTGGGTGCGTCTGTTCCCGCAGCTGTGGCGCCGCGACCGGCTGATCAGCTGACGGGACGACGGCGCTACGCCGTCGCGGCACTGTCGCGCCATCGTAATCTCGGCCTGCCAGAGATCGCAGGATGGCGCGACAGCCGCGCCGACCCCGCCCTCCGGAGGATTTCACTCATGACCGACAGCATCCGTTCGGGTTCCCTCGGCCGTCGCGCCGTGCTGCGCGGCGCCGCCGCGGCCGGCGCCCTTGGCGTCGCCGCTCCGTGGATCGTCCGCGGCTCCCTCGCCTCGTCCGGCACGCTCAACTTCATGGGCTGGGCCGGCTACGACGACCTGCCCAAGGTGTTCGCCGCGTTCGAGAAGAAGACCGGCATCAAGGTGGCGTTCACGGGCTTCGGGAGCCAGGACGAGATGTTCGCCCAGGCCAAGACCGGCGCGGCCGCCAATGGTGCGTTCGACATCACCGAGCCGACCTCCGACCGCCTGCTGGGCTGGGTCGAGAACGACTTCATCCAGCCCTGGACCGAGTCCAAGCTGAACCTGGCGGGCGTGGATCCGGCGTTCCTGCAGGGCGGTGCCGCCGAGGCCACGGTCATCAACGGCAAGCGCTACGGCAACACCTCGGTGTGGGGCAGCGAGTCGCTGACCTACAACACCAAGGAGGCCCCGCTGGTGTTCGGCAAGGCCAGCCTGATGGACCTGTGGGATGACAAATACGCCGGCAAGCTGACGCTGCGCGGCCATTCCGGTCTGGTCGCGACCGGCCGCGCCCTCGACGCCCGGGGCAAGCTGCCGCACAAGTTCGACCTGAGCTTCGTCGACGAGGCCAAGATGACGGCGAACTACGACGCGATCCTCGCGTTCGTCCTCGCCAAGCGCAAGAACGTCGCCCAGTTCTGGACGAACGAGAACGAGGCCCAGGGCGCATTCCGCACCAATGGCTGCACCATCGGCATGTGCTGGGACACCTCCGCGTCGGCACTCGCCAAGGAAGGCCTGCCGATCGGCTACATGGCGCCGGTCGAAGGCACCGTCTGCTGGCTGCAGAACTACGTGCTGCTGAAGGGCGCCCGCAATGTCGAGCAGGCGCATGCCTGGGTGGCCTGGATCAACTCGCCGGAAGGCGGCGCGGCCTACGCCAACGCCTTCGGCGCCTACTCGACCACCAAGGGCGCGGTCGACCTCGCCGACGCGGCGCAGAAGAAGTTCTTCGACGCCTCCTTCCCGGCCGAGGCGCTGAAGAACCTGTGGTGGTGGCCGACCCAGCCAAGCTGGTTCGTCGCCAAGCGCACCGAATACGCCAAGCGGTTCATGTCCGCCTGAGCCTGACCGGGCGGCGGGCCAGCCCGCCGCCCACCTCCTGCTGCGGAAAAACGATGAGCCAGTCCGTCGAGCTCGACCGGGTGACGATGCGCTTTGGCGCCTCGACGGCCGTGCGGGATGTCAGCCTGGAGATCCGCGCAGGCGAGTTTTTCAGCATTCTGGGCCCGTCGGGCTGCGGCAAGACGACGATCCTGCGGCTGGTCTCGGGGTTTGCCGCACCAAGCGCCGGGCGCGTTCTGATCGGCGGCAAGGACATGGCCGGGACAGGCCCCAACCGCCGACCGACGGCCCTGATCTTCCAGAACCTGGCGCTGTTCCCGCTGATGAGCGTCGCCGAGAACGTCGCCTTCGGGCTTGAGGTGCGCGGCGTGCCGAAGGCCGAGCGCGAGCGCCGGGCGCGGGACCTGCTGGCGCTCGTGGCGTTGCCGGACGCCGCCGACATGCGGGTGGACGCACTGTCGGGTGGCATGAAGCAGCGCGTCGCGATTGCGCGCGCCCTCGCCGTCGAGCCGGAGGTGATGCTGCTCGATGAGCCGCTGTCCGCCCTCGACCTGAAGCTCAGGCAGCAGATGCGGGCCGAGCTGCGCGCCATCCAGCGACGGACGGGCGTCACCTTCCTGTACATCACCCACGACCAGGGCGAGGCCCTGACGATGTCGGACCGGATCGCCGTGATGGCGCGCGGCGTGGTCGAGCAGGTCGGCACGCCCGCCGCCATCTATGACCGGCCGGAAACGCCGTTCGTTGCCGGCTTCGTCGGCGAGACCAACGCGCTGCCGGGCCGTGTCATGTCTATTGCGGACGGACTGGCCCGGCTGGAGACCGCCCGCGGCCCGCTGGTGGGCCGGGCTGGCCCCGGCCTCGTCGCCGGAATGGCGGCGACGCTGTTCGTGCGGCCGGAGCGGACGCTGCTGGCCATGGCACCGCCGGCTGATGGCCAGTCGGTGCCGGCGGTGCTGCTGCATGTCGACTTCGAGGGCAGCTTCGCCATGCTGGTGCTGGCCGGAGCCGATGGCGGGCGGCTTTCGGTGCAGCACCGCAATGACGGCACCGCCCTGCCGCAGTCTCAGGGCCAGGACACGCTTGAAATCTCGC
>JBMOJG010000473.1:0-3420 GCA_049316925.1 Alsobacter sp.
CTATGATCCACCAGGCGGAAGCCGAGCCGGCGGGCAATCTCGGCCTGGAGGAGCTCGATCTCCTCGGAGCGGAACTCCACGACCTCGCCGGTGCGCAGATTGACGAGGTGGTCGTGATGCTGCTCGGGCGCCTTCTCGTAGCGGGCGCGGCCGTCCTTCAGGTCGAGACGGGCGATGATGCCGGTGTCCTCGAGCAGGCGCACGGTCCGGTAGACGGTCGAGATCGAGATGCGGCCGTCAAGCGCAGCGGCACGGCGGTGGAGTTCCTCGACGTCAGGATGGTCATCGGCCTCGGCCAGCACGCCGGCAATGACCCTGCGCTGACCCGTCATGCGCAGGCCGCGCGCCACGCAGCGCTGCTCGATCCGGTTCGGGCGGGACGGACGCAGCGGGCCCACAGGCGCTCCTGGTTCGCAACTGGGGCCGTTTTATAGGAGCGGGACGGGGTTCGTCCACCGCGTGACAATCCTGACGGTCAGTCGAGTTCGCGCCGCAGCACCAGGGCGTTGGCGACGCTGCCGTCGGGACGCCGGTAATAGCCCGGCCGGCGACCGACTTCGGCAAAGCCGGAGCGGTCATAGAGGGCCCGTGCCGCAGCGTTGCCCTCGTCGACCTCCAGAAACAGCTGCCGGATTCCCCGTGCCGACAGCCGACCCAGATGCGCGCGCAGCAGCCGGCCGGCAAGGCCGGCGCCCCTGTGGCGGCGATCAACCACGATGCTGAGGATCTCGGCCTCGTCGGCGGCGCAGCGCGACAGCACGAAGCCAAACAGGGTGCCGGCGGCGGGGCCAATGCCCTGGCCCACGACCGCGGCGTCAACCAGAAGCGCTTCGATCTCGTGCACCGCCCACGGATGGGCGAAACCGGCGGCATGCAGATCGCCGACCACGGCGGCGTCACGCACCTGCAGCGGCCGGATCGAGGACACTGCGGGGGTGAGGAAGGGAAGCCGCATGGCAGTCGGCTCCGGCGGATTCAGCGGCGGGGGATGCGGGCGTGATCCTGCGGACGCGCGTCCGGCGCGCGCAGGTAGAACGGCTTGGGCAGCGCGTGCGCCGGATCCGCCACAAGGCCGAGGCGGGCGACCCATTGGATCAAGGGAGCGGGCTCGGTCGTGATCGATTGCACCTCGACGCCCATGGTACGGGCCTCGACGGCGAGGATGGCAGCGCCGGAGCCGACGATGCGGATCGGCCCCGAGCCGAGCAGGCGCGCCCCATCCCGCGCCGTAACGAACCGTGGGGCGACGATGGTGCGGCCACCCGCCGCCATGACGTGCAGGAATAGCGCGCCATGGCGGGCATCGATGGCGGCTGCAACCGGACTCGGCTGTCCGGCAGAGACGGCAGGTGCCGCAAAGGCCGACAGGGTTGTCACGCCGACAGCCGGAATGCCGGCGGCGAGCGCGATGGCACGGGCGGCGGAAATGCCGACGCGCAGGCCCGTAAAGCTGCCCGGCCCCACCGTGACGGCCACGCGGCCGAGCGCCCCGAAGCCCCCCGCAGTGGCGGAGACGACACGGTCCAGCATCGGCATCAGCGCCTCGGCGTGACCACGCGCCATCGGCAGCGTCTCGGCCGCCAGCGGATCGGCCGACCCGGCCTCGAACACGGCTGCGGAGCAGGCCTCGAGGGCCGTGTCGATGGCTAGGATCCGCAAGGCCGACTCCCCCGTCTCAGGCCGCGCGGATCAGACTGCCTGAACCTCGCGGACATCCGGCAGAAAGTGGCGCAACAGGTTCTGGATGCCGTACTTCAACGTTGCCGTGGAGGACGGGCAACCGGAGCAGGAGCCCTTCATGGTCAGGTAGACGATGCCGTCGCGGAAGCCCTTGAAGGTGATGTCGCCGCCATCGCCGGCCACTGCCGGGCGGATGCGCGTCTCCAGCAGCTCCTTGATGGTGGCCACCGTGGGAGCATCGGCAGGCTCGAAGAACTCCTCGGCATCTTCCTCGCCGGCCGCAGCCGCCGCGGACGCATCGTCAAACAGCGCGTCGCCAGAGAGGAAATGCTCCATGATGGCGCCGAGAACCGCAGGCTTCAGATGCTGCCAGTCGCCGTCACGCTTGGTGACGGTGACGAAATCCGACCCGTAGAAGACGCCGGTGACGCCGTCGACGGCGAACAGGCGTCGCGCGAGCGGCGAACGGCCGGCCGCGCGCGGGTCGCGGATATCGAGCGTGCCCTCGGGCATCACCGAGCGGCCCGGCAGGAACTTCAGCGTGGCTGGATTTGGTGTGGCTTCGGTCTGGATGAACATCGGGATCTCCTCACGCGACCGGTTCAAGGCCGGCGGTGGCGGCGGCGCGCCGCCGGACGCGCGGCACAGCACCAGATATGGACCCCAGCGGGCGGCAGATCAACATCAGGTCGGCGTTTCGTAACGCCGGCCGGCGTCAGGCCAGCGCGTCGATATCGGCGTCGCGCAGGCCGCCAGGCACAATCGCGATCGGGACCGGAAAACTGCCGGCCGCCTTGCCGGCGAGATGGGCGACCAGCGGACCCGGACCCTCGCTGCCAGTTCCGGCCGCCAGAACCAGCAGGGACACGTCCTCGTCCTCCTCGATCAGGCGCAGGATCTCCTCGGCCTTGAGGCCGGTCCGCACCAGGCGCTCCGGCTCGATGCCGGCCATACTCCGGGCCCGGGTTGCGGCGGCGTCAAGCCGCTGTGAGGCTTCGTTCTCCGCCTCGGCCTGCATCACCGAGCCGACGCCGAGCCAGTGATGGAAGTCCGGCGGCGCGATGACGGTCAGCATTGCCAACGCTGCGCCGACCCGGCCGGCGCGGCGGGCGGCGAAGTATACGGCCCGGTCGCACTCGTCCGTCTCGTCAACGATGACGAGGAATTTCGGACGGTGACCCGCCTCGTAGGAGCGCCTCGGTTTCACGGTCATGCGTGGCCCACCACCGGAAAAGGGAGTCTGTCAGGCCGCCTGGCAGGCTGCAAGCCCGGGCTCAGCGGCTGCCGATGAAGCCGACCACCTCGCGCACCGCCTTCATGGTGGCGGCGGCCTGCTGGCGCGCCCGTGCGGCGCCATCGGCCAGCACGGCGTCGATATAGGCCGTGTCGGCCTGCAGGCGCTTCATCTCGACGCCGACCGGGCCGAAGGTGGTGACCGCGAGGTCGACCAAGGCGGCCTTGAAGGTGGAGAACTGGGCGCCGCCAAACTCGGCCAGGACCTGGGCCTTCGGCACCGCGGCGAGTGCAGCGTAGATCACGACGAGATTGTCGGCCTCGGGACGCGTCGCGAGCCCGGCCTCCTCGGAGGGCAGCGGCTCGGGATCGGTCTTGGCCTTGCGGATCTTCTGGGCGATGGCGTCGGCGTCATCCGCAAAGGTGATGCGCGAATAGTCGGAAGGGTCCGACTTCGACATTTTCTTGGTGCCGTCGCGCAGGCTCATGACGCGCGGCGCCGGGCCC
>JBMOJG010000474.1:0-3418 GCA_049316925.1 Alsobacter sp.
ACAACAAGTTCACTTTCCGCAGCACGCTCACGTCGACGATGAATGTCAGCCCGGCCGTCGAGTATCTGATCAAGCAGCGTGGGGCCAAGTCGATCGCCTATGTCGGCCGCAACGACGACTGGGGACGCTCCACCGCCAAGGCGATCAGTGCGAAGGCAGCCGAACTCGGTGGCAAGCTGACGGTCGAGGAGTTTTTCGAGCCCGGCTCCACCGACTTCTACGGTCTCCTCACCAAGGTTCGTGCGGCTTCGCCCGACGCGACAATCACCGCCGCCTATATCGAGGACGGCGTGTCGATGCTGAAACAGTATCGCGAGCTGCAGATGAAGCCCGCCATCATGAGCGTGTCTGTGATCTCGACGTCTCCGCCATTCCTGTCCGGAGCCGGCAAGGCTGCCGAAGGGATGCTGATCTCGACCGGACCGACCACGTCCGACACTCCGAAGCTGGCAGCTTTCCGCGAAGAGTACCAGAAGGCGACCGGCAGCAAGGCGCTGCCCTTCAGCGTGACGGCCTATGATGCCGCGATGATGATGATTGAAGCCATCAAGAAGGCAGGGTCAACAGACCCCGAGAAGATCGCCGCCACCCTCCCGACCTTCGAGTATGACGGACTGCTGCAGTTCTATCGTTTCAACAACAGCAACCAGTCTGAGGTCGTGATCAACGTGAACGAGGTCAAGGATGGCAACGTCAAGGTGATCTCGTCCATCGTGGCGAAGGAATAAGCGAACACCGGTGGGCCGCACGCGACAAGCGGGCGGCCCCTGCGGTGGGCCCAGGGCAGCTCATCGAGTGGTGCTTCGGCACTGCGGTCGGGAAAGGTCGCGGCGGTGACGAAAGTTTCTCCCGACAGGCCGCGCGCACTGCGTGGCATTGCGTCGCTTGACGAGATGCGGCTGCTGGCAAAACGCCGGCTGCCGCGCATGCTGTTCGAGTACATCGACCGCGGCACCGAGCGCGAGCGGGCGCTCTCTGCAGATCGCGCCGCCTATGACGCGCTCCGGCTCCTGCCCTCCCAACTGGTCGACGTTTCTGCACGATCTGCCGCGTGTACAGTCCTGGGCCGGGCGCAGGCCATGCCGGTGATCGTCGCCCCGACAGAGGGCGTCGGACTGGTCTGGTACCGGGGTGAGGTGGAACTGGCCCGGGCGGCCGCTGACGCCGGGATCCCTGTCGCGCTGGCGACCCGGTCACTGGCCTCAGTGGAGACGGTGGTCCGTGAGGCCGGTGGCGACGTCTGGTTCCAGCTCTATGCGTCGACCGACATCGAGCGGTCCAGGGCGCTGCTGGCGCGCGCGACGGCCGCCGGCGTCAGGGTCCTCGTGGTCACCGTCGACACGCCAATTCCCGCCAGGCGCGACTACAATATCCGCAACGGTTTCTCGATCCCGTTCAAGCCGACCGTCCGCGCCCTGACGGACATGACGCTGCATCCACGATGGCTGCTCGGCGTCATCGGTCAGCATATGCGCGACGGTGGCCTGCCGCGGCTGGAAAACCTGCCGGAGCGGCCGCTGATCACCGAGGGGTCGCCGCCGGCAGCCATGCTGAACGGTGCGCTGACCTGGGCGCACCTGCGCGTGCTGCGCGATCTCTGGCCAGGGGCGTTTGTCGTCAAGGGACTACTCACCGTCGACGATGCCAGGCAGGCCGTGGACGTCGGGGCCGACGCGATCGTCGTGTCCAATCACGGCGCCCGCAACTTCGACAGTGCGCCGTCGCCCGTGGCGGTTCTGCCCGGGATTGCGGCGGCTGTGGGGACAAAGATCGAGGTCCTTGTCGATGGAGGGATCCGGCATGGCAGCGACATCGCCAAAGCGCTCGCCCTCGGCGCGCGGGCGGTGCTGGTGGGTCGGCCGACCCTGTACGGGACGGCCGTGGCCGGCCGGGACGGCGCCGCGCTCGCGCTCGCGATCCTGCGCGAGGAATTACTCTACACCATGGCGATGCTCGGCAGATCGACCGTGGCCGGCATTGGTCCGGACGTTCTTTACGCACAGGACGGCCGCGCCCGTCCGGCATTCCGGCTGCCAGCACCTGGCCGTGACTGACAGTCCGGTGGCCCCCCTCCTCAGCGTCGAAAGGGATTGCGGACATGACGACCACGATGACGTTCCACGCTGCGCTGGCGAAAGCGCTCGTCGATAATGGTGCCCGGACGATGTTCGGGCTGATCGGCGACGCCAATCTCTACATGGCGGACAGCTATGTCCGGCTTCATGGCGGCCGGTTCATCGCCGCGGCCCATGAGGTCGGGGCGGCCCTGATGGCGCTCGGCTATGCCGGGCGGACCGGCGGCGTGGGTGTTGCCACGGTGACCCACGGTCCGGCTCTGACCAACACGATGACGGCGCTGGTGGAGGGTGTGAAGGCCTCGTTGTCCATGGTCCTCGTGTGCGGCGACACGGCCGTTGAGGATCGCGACAACCTCCAGAACGTGCCGCAGCGGGAGCTGGTGATCGCAACCGGGGCGGGTTTCGAGCAGCTCCGCTCGCCGCGGACCCTCGCCGATGACGTGGCGACCGCCTTCCGGCGCGCCACGATGGAGCGGCGCCCCATCGTCCTCAATGTCCCGGCCGACTTCATGTGGCAGGAGGTTGCATACACGCCTGTTCTCCAGCGGATTCCGGCTACCCCGACTGCGGTCTCCAGCGGGCCGGAGCTGGAGGAGGCCGCAGCCATCATCGCGGCCGCGCGGCGCCCGATCGTCCTTGCGGGTCGGGGGGCGGTGGTCCGGAATTCACGCGATCCGCTATTGCGCCTGATCGCCCGCACCGAGGCCCTGGGGGCGACGACGCTCAAGGCCAAGAGCTTCTTTGCCGGGGAGGCCTGCGACATCGGGATCTTCGGGACGCTGAGCACCCCGGAGGCGAGCGCCGCCATCGCCGACAGCGACTGCATCATCGCGTTTGGCGCCAGCCTCAACCGGTTCACCACCTTCCACGGCACGCTGCTGCGGGGGAAGCGGCTGGTTCAGATCAGCCCTGATCCCGCCGAGATCGGTCGCTTCGGCATCCGCGCCAACGCCGCCCTCATCGGCGAACCCGGCGCCGTGGCGGACGCTTTGGTCCGGCTTCTCGACGAGGCGGAAATTCCCCCGTCTGGCTTCAGCCGTGAATGGACCGGCGCTGCGCCCATGGCAGAGGAGCCTGGTCCGGCAGGCACCGAAGGCGTCGACCTGCCGCTTGCCCTTCGGCAGCTCAACAGGATGGTGCCTGCCGACCGGATCGTCTTCACCGACGCTGGGCGCTTCATCGGCCCGACTTGGAAGATCATCGATGTCGAGCGCCCCGAACTCTTCCACCTGACGAACAATTTCGGCTCCATCGGCCTCGGCCTTTCGGAAGCCATCGGGGCCTGCATCGCGGATCCGGACCGGCCGGTGCTGCTCGTCACCGGGGATGGCGGGTTCATG
>JBMOJG010000475.1:0-3398 GCA_049316925.1 Alsobacter sp.
CGCCAGTAGGCGATGTCCTCGGTCGTATCGAGGCGGATCACCAGCGGCACGGTGGTGTGGCTGCCATCCACCCGCGTGATCGTGCAGGTCGCCTCGCCACGCACGCCGAAGTCGCCGTCAAGGCCCGACACCGTGAAGGTCTCGGAGCCGTCCAGTCCGAGGCTCGCCGCGGTGGTGCCCGGCTGGAACTGCAGCGGCAATACGCCCATGCCGACGAGATTGGTGCGGTGGATCCGTTCGAAGCCCTCGGCGATCACCGCCTTCACGCCCAGCAGGGCAACACCCTTCGCCGCCCAGTCGCGTGACGAACCGCAGCCATAGTTCGTGCCGGCGACGACCACCAGCGGCACGCCGCGCGCCAGATAGGCTTCGGCGGCCTCGAAGATCCGCATCGTCGCGCCGTCCGGCATCAGCCGGGTGAAGCCGCCCTCGACGCCCGGCACGATGGCATTGCGCAGCCGGATATTGGCAAAGGTCGCCCGCACCGCCACCTCGTCATGGCCGCGACGGGTCGTGTAGTTGTTGAATTCGGCTTTCGGCACGCCATGGGCGAGCAGATAGTCGGCCGACGGTGTGCCCAGGCTGATGGCGCCCGAGGGCGAGATGTCGTCCGTGGTGATCGAGTCGCCGAGGATCACCAGCGGTCGTGCGTCGACGATGTTGAAACGCGTCGAGGGCGCCACTGCGAGGCCGTCGAAATAGGGCGGCCGCTTCAGATAGGTGCTGCCGGACTGCCAGTCGAACAGGGCGGACGGGCGCGCCGCCAGGTTTGCCCACGGCTCGCCACCGTCGAACAGGTCGCGATAGGCGCCGGCGAAGGCCTCCGGCGTGTAGCCCTCCGCCACCAGCGCGTCGATTGCACCGGCATCCGGCCACAGCTCATGCAGGAACACCGGCGCGCCGTGCGGGTCGCTGCCGATCGGATCGTGCGTCACGTCGACCGTCATCGATCCGGCCAGCGCATACGCCACCACCAGCGCCGGCGAGGCCAGATAGGCGGCCCGCACATTCGGGTGGATCCGCCCCTGGAAGTTGCGGTTGCCGGACAGCACGGCCGTCGCCACCACGCCGGCACTCTCGATGGCGTCGGCAATCGGCGCGGCCAGCGGCCCGGAACCGCCATTGCAGGTGGTGCAGCCAAAGCCCACCACGTGGAAGCCGAGCGCGTCGAGATCAGCCTGCAGGCCGCTGCGCTCCAGCACCTGCGCGACGACGTGGCTGCCCGGCGCCAGCGAGGTCTTCACCCAGGGCTTCACCGTCAGCCCGCGCCGCACGGCATTGCGGGCGACGAGGCCGGCGGCGATCATGCCGACCGGATTGGACGTGTTGGTGCAACTGGTGATTGCGGCGATCACCACGTCGCCGTCGCGCAGCCCATAGTCGGTCCCGGCCACCGGCGACGGGACGGTCGTCAGGTCGCGCCCGGCAATGGCGCGCGCATGTCCCGGAAAGGCGGCCGCGGCCGAATCAAGATCGAGCCGGTCCTCCGGGTTGCGGGGCCCGGCAAGGCTTGGCCGCACGGTGTCGAGGTCCAGCGTGACGACCGTGTCGAACTCCGGCGCGACCGTGTTGGCGTCCCGCCACAGCCCCTGGGCCCGCGCATAGGCCTCGACCAGCGCCACCTGCTCGGCCGGGCGGGCGGTCATGCGCAGATAGGCGATCGTGCGCGCATCGATCGGAAAATAGACGGCGGTTGCACCATACTCTGGCGCCATGTTGGCGATCGTGCCCCTGTCGGGGACGGAAAGGGCATCGAGCCCCGGGCCGAAGAACTCGACGAACTCGCCGACGACCCCGGTCCGCCGCAGGATTTCGGTGATGGTGAGCACCAGGTCGGTCGGCATCACGCCCGGTCGCAGCTGGCCACGGACCGCGACGCCGATGACACGCGGCAGCGCCAGTCCCACGGCCCTGCCGAGCATGACGGCCTCGGCCTCGATGCCGCCGACGCCCCAGCCGAGCACGCCCAGCCCGTTGATCATCGGCGTGTGGCTGTCGGTTCCCACGCAGGTGTCGGGCGATACCAGCGTGCCTTCACCATAGGGCTCTGACCAGACCACTTTGGCCAGCGATTCCAGATGGATCTGATGCATGATTCCCTTGCCGGGCGGCACCACGCGAACATGCTCGAAGCTCTCCGAGCACCACCGCAGGAAGGCGAAGCGCTCGGCATTGCGGCGGTATTCCATCGCCAGATTGATGCGCGGCGCCTCGCGCGTGCCCGAGACGTCGACCTGCAGCGAGTGGTCGATGACAATGTCGACCGGGACGGCCGGATTGACGCTGCGAGGATCGCGGCCCGATGCGGCCAGCGACTCGCGCAGGGCCGCCATGTCGACCAGCATCACCTTGCCGAGGATGTCCTGCCCGAAAATGCGCGACGGCTTGAAGCTGAGGCCGGCGCCGGTGCGCATGGCCAGCAGGGCTTCAACCTGCCCCGACAGGTCACCCCCGCCCATCGCCTGTTGCCGCAGCACGTTCTCCAGCAGCACCTTGAGAGAGGCCGGCAGCCGCTCAACCCCGGGCAGGCCAGCAATCGCGACATACGAATATGTCGTGTTTTCAATTTTAAGCAGACTCAGGCCGGTAGCGGACGGTATCATCGGAACCTCATTGCGGATGGTCGGCGGGAGCATGTCCCGCGGCACCGGACTTGAACTGATGCACGTCGCTGGAAGCCAATCCAGTGCCAAGGGAGGTTATGCATGCTTCGCCAGTCTCTGATCGCCATGACCATGGCCGTCGGCCTCGCATCCGGTGCCGTGGCCGAGCCCGCCAAGGTCCTGGTGCCCGCCGGTCCTGGCGGCGGCTACGACACCACCACCCGTCTCGCCCTCGGCACGCTCGACAAGCTCGGCCTGTTTAAGGACGGTGCCGTGTTCACCAACAAGACCGGTGCCGGCGGCACGCTCGGTCTCGGCGAGTTCATCCGCACCACCAAGGGCCAGGACAACGCCCTGATGGGCATGGGCATCATCCTGCTCGGCTCGATCATCGTCACCCCCGGCGCGTTGCAGATCGCCGAGACGACGCCGATCGCCCGCCTCACCTTCGAGCACAATGGCGTCGCCGTGCCGGCCAACTCGGCCATCAAGTCGGTGAAGGACCTCACCGACGCCATCAAGGCCAACCCGGGTGCCGTGGCGTTTGGCGGCGGCTCGGCGGGCGGCGTCGACCACATCATTGCCGGCATGATCGCCAAGAGCGCCGGCGTGCAGGCGGCCCGCCTCAACTACATCCCCTATGCCAGCGGCGCCGAGGCGGTGACGCAGCTCGCCGGCGGCAAGATCAGCGTGCTGGTGTCCGGCGCGTCCGAGCTGAAGAGCCTGGCCGATGCCGGTCGCGTGCGGCTGCTCGCCGTACCCTCGCCGGCTCGCCTTCCCGGCGTTGACGCTCCG
>JBMOJG010000476.1:0-3398 GCA_049316925.1 Alsobacter sp.
TGAAATCAACAAAATTCCGATCGCAAAAAAACTTGAAGAAGTCAACGCCATCGCCTCGCCCAGAACCATGCCGTAGCCCTCGAACAGGGCCGGATGGACAAACACATCGGCGCCGGCATAGAGCGCCTGCAGCCTCGCATCGTCGACCGCGCCGGCGAGGACTACGCGATCGCCAAGCCCGTGGGCCGCGACTGCCGCGCGCAACCGGTCGGCCTCCTCGGGCGCCCGGTCGGTGGCACCCGCGATGGTCAGCCGCCAGGGCAGGTCGCTGAGCGTCGCCAGGGCATCGAGCAGCGTGCCGTAGCCCTTGCGCGGCGACACCGCGCCAACCGCCAGCAGCGCCACCCCGGGGCCGCCGGAGCCGACCGATGCCGGGGCACTGGCGGTGCCCGGTTCGGCGACACTGAGCCTGTCCGTCGGCACGCCGTAGTCCGCCGCCAGCACCCGCGCGGTGGCCGCGCTCGTCGCCACCACCGCCGTAGCCCGCGCCAGCGCATCGCGCTCACTGGCGGCGAAGGCACGGCGTCGGCGCTCGGGAAGGCCGGTCTCCAGCGCCAGCGGATGGTGAACGAGGGCGACGATGGTCCGGTTCACGCTGCGCAGCACGAGGTCGGTCATGGCCCCATAGGCCAGCCCGTCGATCAGCAGCACGGCATCCGGCGGCGTCGCCTGCAGCAGCGCCTGGGTGAGGCTGAGGTCGCCGACCGATGCGAGCGGGAAGCTGCCCGGCAACTGCAGGTGGAGTGGGACGATGCCATGGCCCGGCAGCCGCGCCAGAAGCTCCCGCGCATACCGGTAGCCGCCGGTCGGCGTGGCGAGGTCGCCCGGAATGGCAAAGGCGACCTCAGCCAAGGACCGGGCCTTCAAACCAGGCCCGGGCGACGTGGGACTCGTGCAGGGTCACGCGGATTGTGACGATCCCGTCCGAGCCCGGTCCGAGCCGGCCCTCGCGGCAGGCCTGCGCCATGGCGTCGAAGATGTGCCGCGACAGGAACTCCGTCGTGGTCTGGCGCCCGGCAAAAGCCGGGACCTCGTCGAGGTTGCGGTAGTTCAGCGGTTCGAGCGTCGCCTTGAGGGCATCGTGCGCCCGGCCGATATCGACCACGACCTCGTCCGAGGTGAGCGTTTCGCGGAAGAACGCCACGTCAACCATGAACGTTGCGCCGTGCAGGCGCTGGGCCGGGCCGAACAGGTCGCCCTTGAAGCTGTGGGCGATCATGATGTGGTCGCGCACTTCGACGGCATACATGGCGGCTCCTATTCGTAGCGGACTGCGGTGACAAGGCCGGGGGCTCCCGGAGCCAGGATACGCGGCACAGCGGCCGGCAGATCGGAAAACGCCACCTCTTCGGTGATCAGCGCGTCGAGGCGCGGATCATCAAGCAGCGCCAGCGCGGCGGCCAGCCGGCGCCCGTGGGTCCAGCGCGGCCGCCGCGACGGCGAGACCTGGCCGACTTGGGACGAGACCAGCCGCAACCGCCGGCTGTGGAACGCGCCACCCAGCGGCACCGGCACGGCACCCTCGCCATGCCAGCTGAGCTCGAGCACCGTCGCCTCCATCCCTGCACAGCCGAGCGCCGTGGCCAGTCCCTGCGGGCTGGCACTGGTGTGGATGACGAGATCGGCATCGCCCGGTGCATTCCCCGGCAAAGCAAAAGAGGCCCCCAGCGCCGCCGCGATGGCGCCGCGCGCCGGGTCGATATCCACAACCGTCACCTCGCTGCCCGGCAGCCGCACGGCCAGGGCCGCCGCCAACAGGCCGACGACGCCGCCACCGACGACGACAATGCGGTCGCCCGGCCCGGCCCCGGCGTCCCACAGCCCGTTCAGCGCCGTTTCCATGTTGGCGGCCAGCACGGCCCGGCGGGCCGGGACCGCGGCGGGAACAGCGGCGACAAGGCCGATGGGGGCGACGAAGCGGTCCTGGTGCGGATGCAGGCAGAAGACGGTGCGGCCGACGAGCACGTCCGGCCCCGCCTCGACGAGGCCGACGGCGCAGTAGCCATATTTGACCGGGAACGGGAAATCGCCGTCCTGCAGCGGCGCCCGCATCCGCGCATGCTCGGACGGTGGCACCAGCCCGGCCGCGACCAGGCGCTCGGTGCCGCGGCTCAGCGCCGACCACAGCGTGCGGACCGCCACGACATCACCAGCGCGGGCGTCGCCAGCATCGGCTGGCCGCAGATCCGCCACGCCCGGCGCCACGTACCAGAGCGATGTCGCCGAGGGCTGTGTCGTCGCGGTGCCGTTGCCCGCAGCCTCCAAGCCCGCTATTGCCCGTCTGTCCGTCACCCGTCCCGCCTGCGTTCCGATCGGTTGCCATGGCATCGACCACTCCCACGGGTGTCCAGTCAACCCGCACGCTCCTGCTGCGCCGGCTTCTCGTCGCCGGCCTGAACGTCGCGACCTATGCGGGGCTTGCAGCCGCCCTGGTGCATGTGCTTGGCGCCGGAGGGTGGACCCTCATCGATATCCTGATGCTGGCCTGCTTCCTGGTCGCCACGCCCTGGAGCGTGCTCGGCTTCTGGAACGCCGTGATCGGCCTCATCGTGCTGCATGCCGCGCGCGATCCGATGGCGCAGGTCGCACCCTTTGCGGTAGCCGGCGACGACCCCGTGCCGCTGCGGATCAGGACCGCCGTCCTGCTCACGTTGCGCAACGAGGACCCCGTCCGGGCCTTCCGCCGGCTTGCAGTGGTCAAGGACAGCATCGACGCGACCGGGCAGGGCGCCCAGTTCGCCTATTTCGTCCTCAGCGACACGTCGGACCCCGGCGTGGCGGCCGCCGAGGAGGCGGCCTTCGCGGCTTGGAAGGCGGCAAGCGACGCGCCGCAAACGCTGTTCTACCGCCGCCGGACCGACAATGCCGGCTACAAGGCCGGCAATGTCCGCGATTTCTGCGCCCGCTGGGGCGCCGACTACGAGCTGATGCTGCCGCTCGACGCCGACAGCCTGATGACCGGCGACGCGGTGGTGCGGCTGGTTCGCATCATGCAGGCCCATCCCCGTCTTGGGATCGTGCAGAGCCTCGTGGTTGGCATGCCGAGTCGCAGCGCCTTCGCGCGGCTGTTCCAGTTTGGCATGCGCCAGGGCATGCGGCCCTATACGGTCGGCAGCACCTGGTGGGCCGGCGATTGCGGCCCCTTCTGGGGCCACAATGCCGTCGTGCGGATCGCGCCCTTCGCCGAGCACTGCCACCTGCCGGTGCTGCCGGGTGGGCCGCCGCTCGGCGGCGCCATCCTGTCGCACGACCAGGTCGAGGCGACTCTGATGCGCCGCGCCGGCTTCGAGGTGCGGGTGCTGCCGCAGGAGGGCGGCAGCTGGGAGGAGAACCCGCCGACGGTGCTGGAATTCGCCCGCCGCGACCTGCGCTGGTGCCAGGGCAACATGCAGTATAGC
>JBMOJG010000477.1:0-3394 GCA_049316925.1 Alsobacter sp.
ATACCATTATTCATAGCCGCAACGGTTAGCATGTTTGCTATGCGGATGTCATAGTCATTGCGAGGGCAAACGCCGCTATAATCTAAACAGTCACTGACGATGAAATTTTCATTACCATTTATAAATGCTTGCGACATTGATGAGCGATCAGATTTAGACAGAATGAAATGCCAATTATTTTTGTATATTTCGCATTTCTGTGTGTTGCTCATACGCGCTAAAGCAGTATCGACAGAAAAAAACAGGAAACAAGAAGCAACTATAAATGGAACAGTTGATGGCATGGCAATGGTTTAATAGATGATTTTAATGCGGGAATGCATGCTCTAAATGGTAACACTGATAACAATAAAGGTAAATGATCCTCTGTCCGAATCTGCCGATAAACAACCCGCAAGCCCTTAATCATCAGCCGCTGTCCGACGGCTCAGTCTGGCCAGAGCAGGAGACGCTCGAACCGCGCGGCACGTCGCTGGGCCGGGCTGCGACCGATCGGTTCATTGCGCTTGCGCGCGGTCTCAAGGGCAAAGACGACCGCGTCTGCCACGGCCTGTTCCTCACCAGGATGGAGGTTGCAGGGATCGAGTTGGAACCAGCCTTGCTCGACCTCATGATCGCGTACGATCACGGGCGGATCGCCGGCCGCGAGGGCGTCGGCAAGGTCCCATGCAGTAATCCGCGCGGTATCGGGATCGACGCTCAGCATCAAGCGGTCGAGGGGATTGTCGGTCGGGTCGGGCTCGATGGTGGCCCGAACGCCCGGGAGCGCGGAGAAGCGATCCATCCAAAGGTCCAGTGCGGCCTTCTCTCGCCTGCGGACGGCGGCATGATCGCGCCGTTCCCACGCCTCAAGGGTGGCAATGGTGGCGGCTATGCTCTCCTTGCCGACCTTCATGCCCCGGCCGATGCCCTGGTTCTGAAGGAACGTGGCGCGGACGAGGTCCTTTCGCCCCGCGACGATTCCCGCCGTCAGCCCTCCCATGAACTTGTGGGCACTGTAGATCGCAAGGTCGGCGCCTGCTGCCAGGAACCCCTTGAGATCGTATTCCGACGCGAGGTCAGCGATCACCGGCACACCGTGCTTGCGGCAAATGCCGGCGAAGTCCTCCAGCGGGATCTGGCCGTACTGGACCGTATGGTGAGAAACGACGTACATGGCTGCCGCCACGCGGTCATCGATTGCCGCTTCGACCTGGTAGTCGCGCGCATCCGTCACGTTACCGATGGGAATGACCGTCGCGCCGGCCAGACGAATGCCCTGTTCGACGTTGGCTCCATAGCCGGTCATGTGGCCCATCTGAATCAGCACCCTGTCGCGCATGCCGGAGGGATTGGGCAGCTGTTCGATGCGGGCAAGGTCGGCCCCCGTCATGCAGCCCGCGACGGTGAGCGTCAGGCCGGCCGCGGCGGAGGCGGTGACGAACCCGGCCTCGGCGCCGGTGGCCCTGGCGATGGCCTGGCTCGCCTTGCGATGGAGGTCGTTGATCTCGACCCATTCGGGCAAAATATCGCCGGCGGCGCGGATCGCCTCCGGCACCGCAATGGAGGCGCCCAGCCCTGTCATGGTCCCAGAGACGTTGATGATGGGGCGCAGGCCGAGACGTTTGCGGATGCCGGAACGTGGTTGGGTGGACATGGCGGTCAATCCTGCTTGAATTCGATGCGGGAGAGAAACGTACGCAGGCGCTCATTGCTGGAGTTGCGGAGGATCTCGCCTGGCGGGCCCTCAGCAACCTTGCGACCATGATCCATGAAGACGAGCTGCGAGCCGACGTCACGGGCGAAGGTCATCTCGTGCGTGACCACGACCATCGTCATCCCGTCATTGGCCAGGCCACGGACCACGGAGAGAACCTCGCCGACAAGTTCGGGATCCAGCGCTGAGGTGATCTCGTCCAGCAGCAGCACCTTCGGGTCCATCGCGACGGCGCGGGCGATGCCAACCCGCTGTTGCTGCCCGCCGGACATCTGGCCGGGCAGACTGTCGACCTTGTGGGAGAGTCCGACGCGGCCGAGCCAGTGCAGGGCCTTCTCGCGCGCCTCAGACCGCGGCAAGCCCTGCACCTTAGTGAGCCCCAACATGACGTTCTCGGCCGCGGTCAGGTGCGGAAAAAGGTTGAACAGCTGGAAAACCATGCCGATGTCCGCCCGGATCTTCGACAGTTCACGATCCGAACGGCGCTTGCGAGGGACCTGCGGGCCCTCGCGAAATCCAACCTCAACACCATCGACGGCGATGGAACCGTCGTCATAGGTCTCCAGCGCGTTTATGCAGCGCAGCAGCGTTGTCTTGCCGCTGCCGGACGGGCCAATGATGACCACGACCTCACCCCTCGGGACATCGAGGTCGACACCGTCGAGCACGAGTGTGGTCCCGAACGATTTGCGGACCCCGCGGATCGCCACGAGAGGATCGGCCATGCTCACTCCCGGATGTAGGCGTAGCGCGCCTCAAGCCGGCGGCTCGCCAGGCTGAGGCTGTAGTTGATAACGAAGTAGATGGCCGCGGTCAGGAGATACACCGGCATCGGCTCATAGGTGCGCCCGATGACCTGCTGGGCAGCCAGCATGAGGTCGACGATGCCCACCAGCGACACCAACGCGGAGCCCTTGACCGTATCCGTCACAGAGTTGATCCATGGCGGTAGGAAGCGTCGGGTGGCCAGCGGCAGGATGACGGAGGTCATACGCTGCACGAAGGTGAGCCCGATGGCCTTGGCCGCGTCCGTCTGTCCCGGCGCGATCGATTGCAGGGCGCCGCGTGTGATCTCCCCCACATGGGCCGTCTTGAACGCCACCAGCGCCAGCACGACGGACGGCATCGGCTGGAGGTTCAGGCCAGCGAAGGGCAGCAGGTAATAGATGGTGAAAATCACCACCAGCAATGGCGTGCCGCGCAGCACGTCCGAAAAGATGCGCAGCGGCAGCCGGATCCACCAGGGGCCGTAGGCGAGACCGATCCCCGCCAGCGAGCCGGTCACCAGCGAGATGACAACCACCGCGCCCGAGACGGCAAGCGTGATCATCAGCCCCTGCCACAGAAAGGGAAACGTGGTGACCACGAAGGTGGACGCACCACTCATGTTCGCCGACCCGGCATCAAGACGCGCTCAAGCAGGCGCAGCGCGGCCAGCAGCGCATAGCCCACGACAAGGTAGACGCCGGCCACGACGATCCACACCTCGACGGCCCGGAACGTATTGGTCTTGATCCAGTTGGCGCCGAAGGTGAGTTCGGGAACGGCGATGACCGAGGCCAGTGACGTGTCCTTGAACAGCGAGATGAACGCGTTCGAGAGCGATGGCAGGACGATGCGGATCATGGTGGGGAAGCGGACATGGATCAGCCGCTGCCAGGCGGTAAGGCCGATGGCCTTGCCGGCGTCCACGACGCC
>JBMOJG010000478.1:0-3389 GCA_049316925.1 Alsobacter sp.
GAAGGGCCGTATTCCACCTGCGGGGTCGGGCAGATCGGCCGCAATGACAAAGGGGGTGCCATAGGGCCAGAGCGTCCGGTCGACCGCGATCGACCGCAGCGGTACAAGCGGGACGGAAGCGGCGCCCACAGGTCCCTTGGCCGGATCGAGATCATGCCGGACGGCGAAGAAGATGTAGGACCGGTTGAGCCGCATGACGCGGCGGGCCTCGGCCGGGTTTGCGCGCAGCCAGGCCTGGAGCCGTTCCAGCGACATGGCGTCCATGGTCATGTGCCCCTCGGCAACGACCACCCGGCCGATCGACGTGTAGGGCTGGCCGTTACGCCCGGCATAGACCAGCCGCGCCAACGTCCCGTCCGGGAGACGCAGGCGGGCGGAGCCCTGGACCTGCGCGTAGAACAGGTCGACCTCGTCGCGCAGCCAGGCGATCTCGAGCCCCTGCCCGGCCAGCGCCCCGCCCATGATCGCCGCGCGGTCGGGATAAGGCGCGAGGCCTTCGGAAGACCGGCGCGCAGCTGCGAGCGCTGGGTCGAGACCCGGATGCATTTCGCCCGGGGCGAGGGTTTCGAGATCGGGCGGACGGGCCAGCACCGGAACCGGGAAGCCGTCAGAGGGAACCAGCGACCCCTCGATTTCTGGCTCGAAATAGCCAGTGAGAAATCCCTGGCCGTTCGGTGGGGTGACGGCGAACGGGCGAAACCGCGTCTCGAAAAACGCCTTCGCCGCGTCACCCGCGAGTGCCCCGGTCATGAGGGCCGCCCTGCAAGCCGCAACGAGCGCTCGGCCAGGTGGCAGGCCAGGGCGCAGCACAGTGTCGCCACCGACGACGCCCGGACAGGTCAGCTGGAAGACCGCGAAGGCGGCCGCGTGATCGTCGGACGCCCAGCCGGGCACATCGGTCCAGGCCATCGGCGACAGCCCGGCGTTTCCGGGTCCGGTTTGAGCGCTCACAGCGCCGACCCCACCCGCCACCACCAGGCCGAGCGCCGCAGCACAGGATAGGACGCGGGGACGCGCATCGCGGCCCCTTTCCGTCACTGGCCCGACTCGGTCGCCACCAGCTTCCAGTTGGGATCGCGGGTGCCGGCCTCACGCGAGAAGGTCCAGACATCGGTCACGTCGACGATCTTGTCCGGCGCTCCGTCGATCACCGCCCCGTCCTTGTCGCGCGTCGCCGTGATCAGCTTCGAGAGGAAACGGACCGTGACCTGAGCGACCTTGACGCGCAGCTGGGCATCGACGATCTCGGCCTTGTCGATAGAGACGAAGGTGGTGTCGACCTTCTCGCCACGCTTTTCACGTTCGGCTATGGCGCCCACGAAACCCTCGAACACCTCGCGGGACAGCAGGTCCTTGAGGACTCGGCGGTCCCCGGCCGCGAACGCAGAGACAATCATCTCGTAGGCCGACTTGGCACCATCGGCGAAGCCCTTGGCGTCGAAACCGCCCTCGGCGGCCGCGATGGCGTCGAGACCGGCCGCCAGCGGCGTCCCAGGCTCGGCAATGCCATGCCACCGCTCAGTCGGAGCCACGGGCTCTGGCGGGGCTCCAAGCACAGGGGACTCGGTCGACTTGTCGAGCCGCACGACATTGCTGTCATTGGCGGGGGCCGGCGCCTGCCGGTCGCGCATGATCTCGGACGGGGGACGCTCGGTGCCGGTCCGGGTCCCAAGCACGGAGCGCAGCCGCCAGATCACGAAGACGGCGAGCGCAAAAAAGACGATCGTGGTCAATTCCATGGCGATGAATGTCCTCTGCGGACTAGGGCACCCGGCTGGGTACGCACCGTCGTCCAGTATATGGAGATGCGAACCGGTTCATCCACCCGCCCGGCAGCGAACGCAAGGGGGAGCTGCAAAGCCCAACCACACACGGTGCCGTCGCCTTGTCGGTGCGTGTGTTCCATGCTAGCCCGCACCGCATGAACGGCCTGCGCGCCGGACATGCAACGGTTCATGCCGGCCCGGGAGGCCGGCTCACGGAGACAGACATGGCAAACGGCAATGGCGGAGCGCCCGAGCAGGAGCTCGCTCCCGCGCTCAACGCGCTGGCGCAGTACATCAAGGACTTCTCGTTCGAGAACCCCAACGCGCCGCGTTCGCTGCAGCCGCAGCCCAACCCTCCGCAAATCTCGATTTCCGTCAACGTCAACGCCAAGCAGCTGGCGGACACCGACTTCGAGGTGGAGCTGACGTTGGAGGGCAAGGCCGGCGATGCGCCTAACCTGCTGTTCAGCTTCGAGCTGCTCTATGCGGGCATCTTCCGCGTGCAGAACATTCCGGCCGAGAATGTTCATCCGGTGGTGATGATCGAGTGTCCGCGCCTGCTGTTCCCGTTCGCCCGGCAGATCGTCGCCGACGCGGTGCGCAATGGGGGGTTCCCGCCGCTTTTCATCGATCCGATCGACTTCGCGGCGCTGTTCCGCCAGCGTGTATCGGAAGTGCAGGGCAGCACCGCGAACGCCTGACCGCTGGCTCCCGCAGCGCATCGACCGAGGGCGGGCCACTGGCCCGCCTTTTTCCGTTCACGACACGACAGCACGCTCCGGGTCGGTCACCGGCAAGTAGTCCCGCCACACCAGACTTTCCGAGAGGGTCGCGATAAAGGCCTGGTGGGCGGCAAGATCAGGCGCGGTCAGGCGCTCCGGCAGGGGACCCGGGCGGGCCTGAGGCCGGGCACCGATGCTGGCTGGCCCCAAGCGATTGCTCTCGGCCGCCGCGAGGCCGAGATCGGCCTGACGGCCGCCCAGGAGCTCGATATAGACGTCGGCCAGAATTTCGGAATCCAGCAGCGCCCCGTGCTTGGTCCGGCGCGCATTGTCGATGCCAAAGCGCTGGCACAGGGCATCCAGGCTGTTCTGCGCGAAGGGGAACTTGCGTCGCGCCAGCGCCAGCGTGTCGACCACTCGCTCGGCAGCGATCGGCGGCTGGCCGACCCGTGCAAGCTCGGCGTTCAGAAACGCGATATCGAACGCCGCGTTGTGGGCCACCAGCCGGGCATCGCCGATGAAGGCGGTGAAATCGGCGGCGACCGCTGCAAAGAGCGGCTTGTCGAACAGGAATTCGGATGCCAGGCCGTGCACCTTGAAGGCTGCCTCGGGCATATCGCGTTCAGGGTTGAGATAGACGTGAAAGACCTGCCCGGTCGGGATGTGGTTCAGCATCTCGACGCAACCGATTTCGACGATACGGTCGCCGGCGTTCGGGCTGAGCCCCGTCGTTTCCGTGTCGAAGACGATCTCGCGGACGGCCATCAGTATTCTCCGGTGCGCGACACGGCGCGCACGACGCGGCCGGGCCTTGCCGCAAAGGCGCGCAGGATGCCCGCAACCTGCCGGCGCGCCGCATCGAAACCGCTCCCGGTGTCGACAACGAGGTGCGCCCGGGCCC
>JBMOJG010000479.1:0-3371 GCA_049316925.1 Alsobacter sp.
TGCGGTGGACGAGATCGGTTCCGTCACCGCCGAGGCCGCGCTCGGTGATCACCGCTGCAATGTCCGCCGCCAGCCCGGCCAGGCCGAGCGGACCCGCCGCAACCACCATCCGGGCGAGGCGGGGGGGCAGCGGTAAAGCGCGGATCGCCTGTCCGGCTTTGGTCAGCCGGCCGTCCGCATCCAGCGCGCCGATGTCGCGCAGCAGCGCCCGTGCCTCGGCGAGTGCGGGGGCCGGCGGGTCGTCGAGGAACGGCAGGCTGACCGGGTCGGCCACCCCCCAGGCCGCACAGTCGAGCAGCAGGCCGGCGAGATCGGCGGAGAGAATCTCCGGCCGGTCGAAGGGCTCGAGTGCGGCGGTGGCCGCCTCCTCCCACAGCCTGTAGCAGATGCCCGGCTCGGTGCGGCCGGCACGCCCGCGCCGCTGGTCGGCCGCGGCGCGCGATACCCGCACCGTCTCCAGCCGGGTGAGCCCGATGGCAGGCTCGTAGCGCGGCACCCGCGCGAGGCCACTGTCGATGACGACGCGCACGCCCTCGATGGTCAGCGAGGTTTCGGCGATGGATGTCGCCAGCACCACCTTGCGACGGCCCGGCGCCGCCGGCTGCACGGCAAGATCCTGCGCGCGCTGGTCCATGGCGCCGTAGAGCGGTGCAAGGTCGACGGCCTGATCCGTGATCCGCTCGCGCAGCAGCGTCTCCGTCCGGCGGATTTCGCCCTGGCCGGGCAGGAAGGCCAGCACCGAGCCCGGCTCTGCCCGCAGCGCCCGCAGGATGGCGTCGGCCATGGCCTCTGCCACGGGCCGCCGCGGGTCGCGCCCGAGATGCCGCGTCTCCACCGGAAAGGCCCGACCAAGGCTCTCGATCACCGGCGCGTCGCCCATCAGGGCTGCGACCCGGGCCCCGTCGAGCGTGGCCGACATCACCAGGATGCGCAGGTCCTCGCGCAACCCGGCCTGTGCATCCAGCGCCAGCGCCAGCCCGAGATCAGCATCGAGCGAGCGCTCGTGGAACTCGTCGAACAGTACGGCGGCCACGCCGGAGAGCTCGGGATCATCGAGGATCATCCGGGTGAACACGCCCTCGGTCACCACCTCGATGCGGGTGTCGCGGCCGATGCGCGATTCCATGCGGACCCGCAGTCCGACCGTCCCGCCCACCTCCTGGCGCAGCGTCTGCGCCATGCGGGTCGCCGCCCCACGGGCCGCCAGCCGGCGCGGCTCGAGCAGCAGGATCCGCCCGGCCGGAGCGGCGAAGGGCGCGTCCAGCAGGGCCAGCGGCACGCGGGTCGTCTTGCCGGCGCCCGGGGGGGCGACCAGCACGGCCCGCGTTCCCCCTCCCAGCGCGTCAAGCAGCGGGGCGAGCGCCTCATCGATCGGCAGCGGCGTATCGAAAACCATGCGCCGGTGTGGCCGACGCCGCGCCGCCTGGCAAGCCGGTCGGCTGCTCTTGGGCCGGCGCCCGTCTTGCCCCGGGCGTATCGCCAACGTCCGCGACCCGCAGGGCGTCACAATGGTCCGGATGACGCCTGCCCGAGGGCGGGCATCATCCGTCTGTCACGGCAGCAGGTCGCAGATCCCGCCGACGACGCCACCGACAACATCGCCGACCGCGCCGGCGATGCCGGACACCGTGTCTCCAAGACCGGGGCCTGAATCCACCGATCCGGACAGGAACCCGAACCCGTCTCCGGACGTCGTTGTGTTCATCTCGGAACGAAGCGGATATCCACCTGAATTCCCGCCGGCCGACCGGGACCGCGCCACGCTGAGCGCCATGTCAGCGCCGTCGATGGCGATGTCGCACAGGGCGTCCCGCTGCTCCTCGGCCTGTTCGCGCTTCCGGCGCTTTTCATCTTCGGACATCGTGGCCGCGTCCTCGGCCCGGACCTGCCTGAACAACTCATTGGCGCTGGCGGACAGTTCCGCGTCGGTCAGCGCTGAAGATGCCGGTCTTTCCGCGCGGCTACCAAAGCTGCTGCGTGAACTCGTCTGATCAATCGCCACCGCCACCTCCATCGCCGCCGCCATCACCGCCACCATCCGAACCGTCACCGCCGCCGAAAAGCAGCTCGAACAAGCCCGGCTCCTGCGGACTGGCCGAGGGCTCGCGGGGCCGGAACAGCGCGTCGAGGAGGCTGCCTTCCGGTCCGGCGCTGTCGCCGGAGGAGCATTGGGCGTCACGTCTCTCGCGGTCGTCCCGCGCCTTGCGCCGCTCTTCAGCGATGCGCTTGGCGTCGTCGATTTCCTGCTGTGTCAGCGGGTTGCCAAAGCGATGTTCATCGGTCGATACCGGCACGATACCCGGCGAGGGTGGGGGTGTGGCCCGTCGGCCAAACTGGGGCGCGTCCATGATCCATGGTCCACTATGGCGCGGGATTGCGCCACGCTCCCGCTCAAGATGGGGATCGCCTGCAAATAATTGACTGACGAAAGATGGAAAATTCTCGGTGCGGCTAACGCCCGGGAAGCGCCGCTGGCACCGGCAGGCCGAGCGCGGCGAGGTCGGCGGCGAAGCGCTCGGCCGAAACGAAATGCAGGGCGTGCATGCCGAGGCCCGCTGCGGCTGCGACATTGGCCGGGCTGTCGTCGACGAACACGCACGCCGCCGGCTCGAGCCCATAGCGCTCGAACAGCACCTGATAGATCGCGGGCTCAGGCTTAAGCAGCCCTTCATCGCCGGAGACGACGACGCCCTTGAAGCCCGCGAGCGCCGGCCAGGTCGCCTGCGCGATGTGGAACTTCTCCGACGAGAAATTGGTGATCGCATAGTCGGGAACGCCGCTGGCGCGCAGGTGCGACAGGACCGCCATCGAGCCCTGGATGGGGCCGGAGACAGTCTCGACCCAGCGGTGATGGAAGGCGGCAATCGCCTCGGCATGGTCCGGATGCCGGGCGCTCAGGGCGGCGACGGCGTCGTCGAAGCGACCGCCACGGTCCAGTCCCCGGTTCCAGTCGGCCAGCCCAACCGCATCCATGAACCGGGCGATGGCCGCGTCATCGGCGAAGAGCTTGCGGTAGAGATGCCGCGGATCCCAGTCGAGCAGCACATTGCCGATGTCGAAGACGACGGTCGTGGGTGCGGACATCAGCGTGTGCCGTACATCCGGTCGCCCGCGTCGCCGAGCCCCGGCACGATGTAGCCGTGGTCGTTCAGCCTCTCGTCGATGGCCGCCGTCCAGATGCGCACGTCGGGATGCGCGCCGGTCAGCCGCGACACGCCCTCGGGCGCGGCCAGCAGGCAGCAGAAGCGGATATCCTTCGCGCCGCGCTCCTTCAGCCGGTCGATCGCCGCAACCGCCGAGTTGGCGGTCGCCAGCATCGGGTCGATCACGACCACGAGCCGGTCCGCGATGTCGGACGGCGCCTTGAAGTA
>JBMOJG010000480.1:0-3371 GCA_049316925.1 Alsobacter sp.
TGGCCTGTGCCGGTCTGGTGATGCCGGGGTTCACGCATCTGCAGTCGGCGCAGCCGACCACCTTCGGCCACCATCTCCTGGCCTATGTGGAGATGCTGGGTCGCGATCGCGGCCGGTTCCAGGATGCTCGCCAGCGGATGAACGAGTGTCCGCTGGGTGCCGCGGCCCTGGCCGGCACCTCGTTCCCCATCGATCGGGCGGCGACCGCGGCGGCGCTGGGCTTCGACCGGCCGACAGCCAATTCGCTCGACAGCGTCGCCGACCGCGATTTTGCGCTCGAATCGCTGGCCGCCGCGGCGATCTGCGCCGTGCACCTGTCGCGCTTCGCCGAGGAGATCGTGCTGTGGACGACGCCGCAGTTCGGCTTCGTCGCCCTGTCGGACAAGTTCACGACCGGCTCGTCGATCATGCCGCAGAAGCGCAATCCCGATGCGGCCGAGCTGGTGCGCGGCAAGAGCGGGCGGATCATCGGCGCGCTGAACGGCCTGATGATTGTCATGAAGGGCCTGCCGATGACCTACGCCAAGGACATGCAGGAGGACAAGGAGGGCACGTTCGACGCGCTGCGCTCGCTGTCGCTGTGCGTCGCCGCGATGGCCGGCATGGTGCGCGACATGACGCCGAACGCGCGCGCCATGAAGCGCGCGGCGGGGGCGGGTTATGCGACAGCCACCGATCTCGCCGACTGGCTGGTGCGGACGCTGCGCATGCCGTTCCGCGAGGCGCATCACGTCACGGGCCGCATTGTCGGGCTCGCCTCCGACCGCGGAATCGGGCTCGAATCGCTGCCGCTGGAGGCCATGCAGGCCATCGAGCCGCGGATCACCGCCGAGGTGTTCGCGGTGCTGGGCGTCGAGCGGTCGGTGCGCAGCCGCACGAGCTATGGCGGCACGGCCCCCGCACAGGTGCGCCGCCAGGCGCGCCGCTGGCTGGCGCGGCTGAAGAAAGAGCGCGGCTGAGGGACTGTCCGCGCCGCTTCCGCGGCCATCCGTCCGCCCCTATGATGCGCCCGACCCTGGAGTTCAGCCTTTGTCCCCGTCCGCCCTGTCGCTGCGCCTCGCCCTGGTGGCCACCGTCCTCGTCCTGACGCTCGCGGGCTGCGGCCGCAAGGGGCCGCTGGAGCCGCCGCCCGGTGCCGTGGCGGCGAAACCGGATCCGCTGGCAGACCCCGACGAGCCTGCCGCGCCTGGACAGTCGACGCTGGCGCCGACGATCGCGCCGGTCACGGGGCGCAGCTCGAAGGGACGGGGAAAGCCGATTTCCGCCCCGAGTGATCCCTTCATTCTCGATCCGATCCTCTAGGCCCGCGCCATGCACCATTTCAGTTATTCGGGCGGGGTGCTGCACGCCGAGGATGTCGACCTGCGGACCCTTGCCGCAGAGGTTGGCACGCCGTTCTATTGCTATTCGACGGCCACGCTGGAGCGGCACTACAGCGTCTTTGCCGCTGCGTTCGCCGACGTCCCGGCGCTTGTCTGCTACGCCATGAAGGCCAACTCCAACCAGGCGGTGCTGCGCACCCTGGCGCGGCTCGGGGCCGGCATGGACGTCGTGTCGGAGGGCGAACTGCGGCGGGCCCGGGCGGCCGGAGTACCGGGCAGCCGGATCACCTTCTCGGGCGTCGGCAAGACTGCGGCCGAGATGGCGTACGGGCTGGACGAGGACATCCTGTGCTTCAACGTCGAATCAGAACCCGAGCTGGAGCTGCTCTCGGCGGAGGCCACGGGCCGGGGACGCGAGGCGCGGATCGCCATCCGGGTGAACCCCGACGTCGATGCGCGAACCCATCACAAGATTTCCACCGGAAAATCCGGCGACAAGTTCGGCGTGCCGATCTCCCGGGCGCGGGAGGTGTACCGCCGCGCCGCCGCGCTGCCGGGTCTGCGCGTCACCGGCGTCGACATGCATATCGGCAGCCAGATCACCGATCTGCAGCCCTTTGACGATGCCTTCGCGCTGCTGTCGGACTTTGTCCGCGTGCTGCGCGAGGACGGCCATGCGATCGACCATGTCGACCTCGGTGGTGGGCTCGGCATTCCCTACCGGGCTGGTGCGGAGGCGCCGCCGCTGCCGGCGCGCTATGCGGAAGTCGTGAAGCGCAACACCCATAATCTCGGCTGCACGCTCGTGTTCGAGCCCGGCCGCATGATCGTCGGCAATGCCGGCATCCTCGTCGCCAGCGTGATCTTCGTGAAGCACGAGGAGGGAAAAACCTTCGTCATCGTCGATGCGGCGATGAACGACCTCATCCGGCCGACCCTGTACGAGGCCCATCACGAGATCCTGCCTGTGGTGGAGCCTGCCCCCGGGGCGCGACGCATCATCGCAGACGTGGTCGGTCCGGTGTGCGAGAGCGGCGACTATCTGGCACTGGACCGGGAGCTGCCCGAGCTGGCGGCGGGCGACCTCGTCGCGGTGATGACAGCCGGTGCCTACGGGGCCGTCCAGGCCGGAACCTACAACAGCCGCAGGCTGGTGCCGGAGGTTCTCGTCCGCGGCGCGGACCATGCGGTCGTGCGGCCGCGGCAGAGCTTCGAGGAGCTGATCGGGCTCGACCGGGTTCCCGGCTGGCTGCAGGGCTGAGCCGATCACGGTTCGCGGAGCAGGCCCGACACGGTCTGGCCAAGGCTCCAACGCGTGTTACGTTACCGTCATTCGGCAGTGTGCCGCGGGGGCGCAGAGGGAAGCCGCAATGAGCGACGACGCGTCGGCCAGGAGCGCCGGGAATCTCGAGGACCGCGCGGCCCGCATCGCGACCCGGGTCGCGAAGCTCGCCCGTCAGGCGCGCCTCGTGCTGGCCTGGGAGGCGCTGTGGCCGGTCTTGGCCAGCGCACTCGCGATCGCCGGGGTGTTCGTCGCCGCGTCATGGTTCGGCGTCTGGGGCTGGCTGCCGCTGTGGGCGCGGCCCGTAGGCGTCGGCCTCACCGCGCTCGCACTGCTGGCGTGCGTGGTCGTGGCCATCCGCCTGCCGCGTCCGGACTGGCGGGCGGCGCTTGGCCGTCTCGACCGCGATTCGGCCCTCCCGCATCGGCCGGCTACCGCCCTGACCGATCCGCTGGCCAGCAGCGCCGATGATCCGACGACCCGGGCGATCTGGGAGGCGCACAGGGCCCGTGTTCTGGATTCCGCAGCGAAGCTGACCGTGTCACGCCCGGCGCCGCGGTTGGCCGAGCGCGACCCTTGGGCGGTGCGGTTTGCCGTCGCGTTCACGGTGATGGCCGCGTTCTTCGTCGCCGGCCCCGAGCGGAAGGCGCGGCTCGCCGAAGCGTTCGACTGGTCGGGGACGGCGGCCCAGGCCGCCGGTTTCCGCCTGGATGGCTGGATCGATCCGCCGGCCTACACCCAGGTGCCGCCGGTGCTGCTCGACCTCA
>JBMOJG010000481.1:0-3370 GCA_049316925.1 Alsobacter sp.
GTCTGCAGAAGCGCCGCATAGGCGGCGTCACGGGCCGCGAAGGCATCGTCGCGGCGCAGGCGGGAGGCGAGGACCGGCATGGAGACCCGTGAGGCTGGAGCGGAACGGCCGGCTTGCGCTGCCGGAAGACGCCGATTAGCCTAACAAGCGTTAGGGGTGCACTCAAGGCGGAAACCACATGGCACTGGCGGGAGCGAGCTACGCGGCACTCCGCGACGGCTTCGCCTGGGACATTCCCGAGCGGTTCAACATCGCGGCAGCGGTCTGCGACCGGCATCTGGGCGGACGGCGCACGGCGCTGATCCACGAGGATGCGCAGGGCCAGGCCGTGGCCTGGACGTTCGAGGCGGTGCACCAGGCTGCCTGCCGCCTGGCCAATGTTCTGGCCGCGCACGGGGTGGCGCGTGGGGACAGGGTTGGCATCCTGCTGCCACAGGGACCGGAGGCGCTGGTGGCGCACTGTGCGGTTTACCGCATGGGTGCGGTGGCGCTGCCGCTGTTCCTGCTGTTCGGTCCCGAGGCGCTGGAATATCGCCTGGGCGACAGCGGCGCCGTGGCGGTGCTGACCAATGCGGCGGGCGCCGAGAAGATTGCCGATCTGCGCGAGGCGCTGCCCGGATTGCGGCTCGTCATCTCGACGGACGGCACCGGCGACGGTGTCGCGGATTGGGCGACACTGCTGCAGGCGGCTGCGTCCGCCCACACACTGGTCGACACGGCGGCCGACGATCCGGCGATGATCATCTACACGTCGGGGACCACCGGAAACCCAAAGGGGGCGCTTCACGCCCATCGGGTCCTGCTAGGGCACATGCCCGGGGTCGAGATGCCGCATGATCTGTTCCCGCAGCCCGGCGACCGGTTCTGGACGCCGGCCGACTGGGCCTGGGCCGGCGGATTGCTGGACGTGCTGCTGCCAAGCCTGTTCCACGGCGTGCCGGTAGTGGCGAAGCGGATGGCGAAGTTCGATCCCGACGAGGCCTTCGCACTGATGGCGCGCCATGAGGTGCGCAACGCCTTCATGCCGCCGACGGCGCTGAAGATGATGCGACAGGTGGTCGATCCAGCGCGGCACGGGTTTGCGATGCGCTCCATCGGCAGCGGCGGCGAGCGGCTCGGCGACGAGGTGCTGGAATGGGGCCGGGCGACCTTCGGGCTGACCATCAACGAGTTCTACGGTCAGACCGAAGCCAATCTGCTGGTCGCCAACTGCGCCAGCCTGTTACCGACGAAACCCGGGTCCATGGGCCGGGCCGTGCCGGGCCATACTGTCGCCGTGCTGGGCCCGGACGGGCGCGAGGTGCCGCATGGCACCGCCGGAATGATTGCGGCTCGCGGCCCCGATCCGGTGTTCTTTCTGCGCTACTGGAACAACACGGAGGCGACGGCGGAGAAGATCCGCGACGGCTGGTTGCTGACGGGGGACACCGGCCATCGCGACGAGGAGGGCTATTTCTGGTTCCACGCCCGTGATGACGACGTGATTTCGTCGGGCAGCTACAGGATCGGGCCCGGCGAGATCGAGGAATGCCTGATGAAGCACCCTGCCGTTGCCCTGGTGGCGGTGGTCGGCGTCCCCGATGCGCTGCGGGGTGAGGTGGTGAAGGCCTTCATTGTGCCGCGCGAGGGTGTGGCGCCCGATACGACGCTCGAGGCCGAGATCCAGGCCTATGTGAAGACCCGGCTGTCGGCGCATGAATATCCCCGCAAGATCGCCTTCCGGACGAGCCTGCCGATGACGGTGACGGGCAAGATCCGCCGCCGCGACCTGCGCGAGGAGGGCTGAATGGGACTTCTGTTCGGGGCGTTCAGAACCGGCCAGGTGTTCCTGACACCGCGCCGGACCATCACCGAGGCCGATATCGGTGCTTTCGCGGCGCTGACGGGCGACTGGAACCCGGTCCACACCGATGCGGTGTTTGCCGCGCAGACCCCGTTCGGCGCCCCGATCGCCCATGGGCCGATGCTGGTCGGCATTGCCTTCGGTTTATTGGCACGGCTCGACGTGATCGACGGCACCGTCGAGGCGCTGCTGTCGATCGGCTGGGATTTCGCCGGCCCGGTCCGCATCGGCGACACGGTTCGGATCCGCGCGACAGTCACCGAAACGCGTCCGACCCGCCAGCCGGGTCGCGGGATCGTGGTGCTGGCCATGACGGTCGAGAACCAGCGGAGCGAAGCCGTGCAGGAGGGCAGGGCGACCCTGCTGATGCGGTCGCAACCGCATCCCGCCGCGGCCTGGGGCCGGACCGATCCGCCGTGAGTGCTGCTGCGTCCGGGCGGGCCCGAACCGAGATCCTCGACGCCGCCGCGGTGCTGCTGGGCCGGGATGGCTACCAGGCCGCCACCGTGCGGGCGATCGCCGCGCGCGTCGGCATCAAGGCGGCGAGCATCTATCACCATTTTCCCTCGAAGGATGCGATCGTCCAGGCCGTGCTCGACCGGGGCGTCGCGGTTGTTCATGAGGCAGTCGTGGCGGTGCTCGCCGCCATGCCTGCCGATGCGCCGGCAGAGCTCAGGCTGCGCGCCGCGCTGCGCGCCCATCTCGCCGCCTCGCTGGAGCATGGCGCGTATACCTATGCGGCCGTGCGCGGCTTCGGCAGCGTGCCAACGGCTGTCCGCAACCCGAATCGCGGCGTTCGCCGTTCCTACGAGGATCTCTGGCGCAGCATCGTCGCCGACCTCCAGGCCGAGGGACTGGTGGATCCGGATATCCCGCCCGACGGCGTGCGGCTGATGCTGCTCGGCGCGCTCAACTGGGCGAATGAGTGGTATCGTCCCGGAAGCCTGAGCCTGGACGATGTGGCGGATTCCTTTGCCCGGATCGTGACCCAGCGCAGGCCGGCGGCGAACATTGCGTCCGCCGCAAGACCGCGGATTCGTCCACTCTAGCCCCGGTGCCGGTTCGATGACCCAGATCCTGGCCTTGAGCCTCGAGCGGACCCTCGATCGCCTCGTCGCCGTGCTGTCAGGCCCCGGATTTTCCGGCTCGCAGGCCGAGCTCTGGGTGTTCGAAGACCTCGCCGCCCGGCGCGATGCGGAGACACGGCTGGCACAGGCCGGCGTGCAGGCGCGCGTTCGCAGCGCCTACCAGCCACTGGTGCATGCGCTGCTCGACGAGATCGACCTCAAGGATGCGATGGAGGTGGTGATCCGCTTTCCGGTGGCGGCTGTCGGGCCACCGCTGCGGTTTCGGGCCGAGGCCTACCCAGCTCCGGCCCTGGTCGGTAGCGCAAGCGTGACCTATGCCATCGGTCATCCCGGGCTTGACTACAGTGTCGAGGTGCGGACGGCTGGGCGACCGATGACCACCACGGCGGTCTTCGCGCCGAACCGCGTGGAGTGGGGGGCGGCGGCGCTGGCGATTCAG
>JBMOJG010000482.1:0-3359 GCA_049316925.1 Alsobacter sp.
CCGAGGAGGTGGTCGCGCACGTCCGCAGCATGAACGAGGAGGCCCGCCGCATCCGTGCCGACATCGAGGCCTTCATCGGCGAGCGCATGACCGGCTGAGCTGCCGGCACTGGTCGCGGCCACGGACCGGGCCTATCCTGCGCGCATCGCAATGCCCGGGAACCTGCCCTGATGGTCCATGCCCCTGCCCGCCCGCCCGCGGGCGCCCCTCCGATCCGCGTCAACCTTTACTCCGACACCCAGACCCGGCCGACCGCAGCCATGCGCGACGCGATGCTGTGCGCACCGGTCGGCGACGAGCAGTCGGGCGACGATCCCACCATCCTGGCGCTCGAGGAGCGCATGGCCGTCCTGCTGGGCAAGGAGGCCGCGGTCTTTTTGCCGTCCGGCACCATGTGCAACGTCATCGCGGTGGCGGTGCACTGCCGGCAGGGCGACGAGATCATCGCCCACGAGACCAGCCATATCCTCACCAGCGAGGGCGGCGCCCATGGGGCGCTCACGGGCGCCCAGATCCTGACCCTGCGCGGCCCGCGCGGCATGTTCGGCCCCGATGATGTGCGCGCCGCGATCCGTCCGGTGAACCGCTACTCGCCCCGCCAGCGCCTGCTGGAGGTCGAGCAGACCGCCAATATCGGCGGTGGCGCGGTGTGGCCGCTGGAGCGTCTCGACGCCATCGCCGCCGTGGCGCGCGAGCAGGGCTGGTCGACCCACATGGACGGTGCCCGCCTGATGAATGCCTGCGTGGCCGCCGGCATCCCGGCCGACCGGATGGCGGCTTCCTGGGATTCGGTCTGGCTCGACTTCACCAAGGGCCTGGGCGCGCCGCTCGGCGCCGTGCTGGCCGGCAGCCGCACCTTCATCGACGAGGCCTGGCGCTGGAAGCAGCGGCTCGGCGGCGCCCTGCGCCAGGGCGGCATCTGCGCCGCGGCGTGCCTGTATGCGCTCGACCACAATGTCGAGCGCCTCGCCGACGACCACGCCAACGCCCGCGCGCTCGCCCGCGGGCTGCGGCAGATTGAGGGCGTCGCCGTCGAGGACCCGGACACCAACCTGGTGTTCTTCGACCCCGCAGGCGCCGGACTTCCGGCCGCCGCGCTGGTCGAGCGTGCCCGCCAGGAGGGCATCCATCTGAGCATGCTGGGCGGCCGCGTGCGCGCCTGCACCCATCTCGACGTCAGCGGCGCGATGATCGACGAGACGCTGGGCGTGCTGCGCGCCGCCCTGGCGCGCGGCTGAGGCCGTGCCGCGGAGCCGGTCGGCCGCTCAGGCCGCCGGCACCGTGGCGTATTGCGAGCGCGCCCGCGGCAGGTAGGTGCCGTGGCCGCGCGGCCCGACCAGCGTGCCGTCCTGCGCCACCACGACGCCACGCACCATGGTGAGCACCGGCCAACCCTTCAGGTAGAGCCCCTCATAGGGGGTGTAGTCGGCGCCGTCCTGCAGGTCCGCATGGGTGAGCTTGCGCTCCATCTCCGGATCCCACAGCACGATATCGGCGTCCGACCCCACCGCGATCGTGCCCTTGCGCGGGTAGAGCCCGTAGGTGCGCGCATGGTTGGTGGCGGTGAGCGCGACGAAACGCTCGGGCGTGATCCGTCCTGTCGCGACGCCCTCCGAGAACAGGATCGCCAGTCGCGCGCCGACGCCAGGGATGCCGTTGGGGACCCAGCGGAAACTGGTCCTGCCGCGCGGCACCAGCTTGCCCTGCGGGTCGTCGTAGCGGAACGGGCAGTGGTCCGACGAGAACACCTGGAACACGCCGCCTGCCAGCCCCTCCCAGATCGCCTCCTGGCTGTCGCGGTCGCGCGGCGGCGGCGAGCAGACATAGCGGGCGCCCTCCATGCCGAGCCCGTCCAGATCACCCTCGGTGAGCACGAGATATTGCGGGCAGGTCTCCGCCAGGATGTTGAGGCCGCGCTGCTGCGCCCGACGGATCTCCTCCATCGCCTGCCGGTTCGACACATGCACGATCATCACCGGCACGTCGACAAGCTCGGCATGCGCGATGGCGCGGTGGGTGGCCTCGCGCTCCACCAGCATCGGGCGCGACGTGGCATGGAAGCGCGGTGCCGTGTCGCCCGCCCGCTCCAGCCGCTCCGTCATCCAGCGGATGGAATCGTAGCCCTCGGCATGCACCATCACCAGCGCACCGCAGCCGCGCGCCGCGTCCATCACCTCGAGGATCTCGCGGTCGTTCAGCGCCAGGCCCTCATAGGTCATGAACACCTTGAAGGAGGTGTAGCCGTCGTCGACCAGGGCCGGCAGCTCCTGGCCGAGCAGCGCCGGCGTCGGCTCGTTGATGATCAGGTGGAAGCTTGTGTCGACATGGCACTTGCCCTCCGCCTTGCGGTGGTAGTCCTCCACCGTCCGGCGCAGCGGCACGCCCTTTTCCTGCAGCACGAACGGCATCACCGTGGTGGTGCCGCCAAGCGCCGCCGAGCGCGTTGCACTCTCGAAATCATCCGCCATGACGATGCCCTCGCCGGAGGGCTGGTCGATATGGACATGGCTGTCGATGCCGCCGGGCATCACGAGCTTGCCCCGCGCATCGATCATCCGGGCGCCCTGCAGCCCCTCGCCGAGGGCCGCAACCCGCCCCGCCGTGATGCCGACATCGCAGCGCACGCTGTCACCTGCCGTCACCACCGTCCCGCCTGCGATCACCGTGTCGAACATCCGCGCGTCCCTTGTCTGGCCTGGGGACAGGCTAGCAAGTTCCATGCGCATGCCAAGCAACACTGCGCTCCCGACGGGCACGTCACGGCCATACGAACCCCTCCGGATGTGTTCTAGACGATCGCAATGCCATCCTTGCCTGGCCGCTGCTGCGAGAATGGACCGAAGCGGCCCTGGCCAAGCCCGACGACATCGAGGACCTCGACGTCGAGTTCTGGGCCAAACCTCCGTGCCGTCGGACCCGGGCAGCCACCCGCCACACGCTTACCCCGGCAGGTAACCCCTTTTTCACCATAAAGCCTCTACACAAGGAATGAGGTCAGGGCGCCCGTCGCGCCGCCACAGGTTGGGTCATGGGGTATCTTGAGCCGCCGCCGCTGCCGGCTCCGGTTGTGGTGCGCAAGGATGTGGGCGGCCTGGTGCATGTCTACCAGGAGCGCACCGAACAGTACCGGCGCGAGAATCGCGAGGTCCGGCTTCACGAGTGTCGATCGGCCTGCACCCTGGCGCTCAGCCTGCCCAATGTCTGCGTCTATCCCGGCAGCGTGCTGAAGTTCCACGCCGCCTATGACGACCGCACCAAGATCATCGACGCCAACGTGTCCGCCGACCTGTTCGGCTCCTACCCGCCGGCGGTGCGCGAGCGCCTTGGCGGACTGACCCGCCAGTACCGCAATCTCACCG
>JBMOJG010000483.1:0-3355 GCA_049316925.1 Alsobacter sp.
TCGCCCTGGGATTGCCGCTCGAGGCGATCGCTATTGCCGATCGCAGGCTGGCGGCGATCGATGCCGCCTGGGACACGGTGGCGCGGGAGCGCGGCCTGCGCGGCGGATCGACGTGACACGCCTGCGGCCCGATTGCCGGGTGCCAGCGCGGGTCCTGCCCTCCCCCAACCACGGCGAGCGCAAGGGCGGCCGCCGCCCCGACATGCTGCTGCTGCACTACACCGGCATGGCGGACGCCGCCTCGGCCATCCGCCGCCTGCGCGACCCGGCGGCCGAGGTCTCCAGCCACTATGTGGTGCTCGAGACCGGCCGCATCGTGCAACTGGTGCCGGAAGCGGCGCGTGCCTGGCACGCCGGCGTCTCGGCCTGGGCCGGCGAGACCGACCTCAACTCCCTGTCGATCGGCATCGAGATCGTCAATCCCGGCCATGACGGCGGCTGTCCGGACTTTCCCGCCGCACAGGTCGACGCGGTGACGGCGCTCTGCGCCGACATTGCGGCGCGCTGGTCGATTCCGCCACGGCGCATTCTGGGCCATTCCGACGTCGCGCCGGGGCGCAAGGTCGACCCTGGCGAGCGCTTTCCCTGGGATCGCCTGCACGCGTCCGGCGTTGGCCATTGGGTGCCGGCGGCCGAGACCGGTGCGGGGCCGACCTACCGGCCGGGCGACGAGGGGCCGCCCGTCCAGGCCGTGCAGGCTTTGCTGCGGCTCTATGGCTATGGGCTCGACGTTACCGGCGTGTACGACGCCCGTACCATAGCCGTGGTTGCCGCCTTCCAGCGCCACTTCCGCCCGGCGCGCGTCGACGGCCTTGCCGACCCCGGGACGCTGGTGACCCTGCGCAACCTGCTGCGCGCCCTGCCCGGCTGAGATCTTGCAGGCGGACTGCCGGCCCCCCATTTCCGGATCAAACCGAGGAGGCCCTCATGCCCGTCAGCCCCGACCCCGCAGCCACGACATCCTGGCGCTGGAAGCCGGTCGATATCATTGTTCTCGTCATTGCGTTTGCCGTCTGGTGGCCGCTCGGCCTCGGCGTGCTCGGCTGGAAGCTATGGAACGACCGCCAGCCCGTGCCGGTCGATCTCGGTGCCCGCCTGCAGGTGATGGCCGGCCAGTTCCAGGCCGGTCTGGACAGCCTATGGTCAGGCCTCTCTCAGCCTGCAACCGGCCTGACCGCGCAAGATGCGCCGACCGGCAACGCGACATTCGACGCCCATGTGCGCGAGGAGCGCGCGCGGCTGGCGGCCGACCAGCGCCGGCTGGACGACGAGATCGCCGCCTTCCGGGCCTATCTCGCCAGCCCGCAGAGCGGCGACCGCGAGGTCTACGAGCGCTTCCGCGCCGATCGCGCCGCCGGCCGCACCTGACGAGCGGCCGCGACAGCCATGGACTTCGCCGGGCGGCTGCGCCGCCCGGTCGTGACTACGCCGCCCGGGCGTCCGGATCGGCGCGAAGCCCCAGCAGGTGGCAGATGGCGTAGACCAGGTCCGCCTTGTTCATCGTGTAGAAATGGAAGTCGTGCACGCCACGGTCGAGCAGGTCGATGACCTGTTCGGCGGCAACCGCGGCGGCGATCAGCCGGCGCGTGGCCGGGTCGTCATCGAGGCTCTCGAATCGGTCCGCCAACCATTGCGGGATGCTGGTGCCGCAGCGCGCCGCAAACGACGCCGTCTGCCTGAAATTCAGCACCGGCACGATTCCCGGCACGATCGGAATATCGATTCCACGCGCCCGGATGCGGTCGAGATAGCGGAAATAGACGTCGTTATCGAAGAAGAACTGGGTGATCGCCCGCGTCGCTCCGGCGTCGACCTTGGCCTTCAGCACATCGATGTCGGCATCGATCGACGGGCTCTCGGGATGCTTCTCCGGATAGGCGGAGACCGACACCTCAAAGGGTGCGATCGCGCGGATGCCGCGGACCAGGTCCGCCGTCGTCGCATAGCCGTCGGGATGCGCCACATAGGGCTCGCCGATGCCGCCCGGCGGATCGCCGCGCAGCGCCACGATGTGGTCGACGCCGGCTTCATGGAAGCCGCGCACCACCGTGTCGATCTCGGCCCGGCTCGCCGACACGCAGGTCAGGTGCGCCGCAGCCTTCATCCCGGTCTCGCTGACGATGCGCGCCACTGTCGCGTGGGTGCGCTCGCGCGTAGACCCGCCGGCCCCGTATGTCACCGACACGAAGGCTGGGCGCAGCGGCGCCAGCCGGGAGACGCAGTCCCACAGCGAACGCTCGGCTTCCTCGGTCTTGGGCGGAAAGAACTCGAACGACACGCGGATGGGACGCGGTCCCGAGTCGCGGCTGACGCGGATGGGGGCGAGCGACATCAGGCGACCTCCTTGGCGGCGGGCAAGGCCGCGGCGACGCGCGGATCGCGCCCCAGCCACAGCGAAACGGTGAGAGGGTCCGGCGTGCCGGCGGGTGCCGGCAGGGCCCGGTAGTCCTCGGCGACAAGTCCGGCATCCCCCAGCCAGCCGGCGATCTGCTCGCGGGCAAAGCCGAGCCGGCGGTGGGCGTGCCCCTCGCGCAGGAATTCGAGACCATGCGGCGCAAAATCGACGACGACCAGCCGGCCACCCGGCGCCAGTGCCGCCGCTGCCTCGCGCACCGCACGCGCCGGATCGTCGAGGAAGTGCAGCACCTGGTGGATCAGCACGAGGTCGAACGCACCGCGCTCCACCGGCAGCGCATAGATGTCGCCCTGCCGCAGCTCAATGCGGCGGATGCCGGCCCGCTCCAGGTTGGCCCGGGCCACGGCCAGCATCGCGTGGTTGGTGTCGACCCCGACGGCCCGCCCCGCCCGCGGCGCCACCAGCGCCAGCATCCGCCCGGTTCCTGTCCCCAGATCGAGAAAAGATCCGACCGGCCGCTCGCCGATCGACTCGAGCACGGCGCGCTCCACCTCGGCATCCGCCACATGCAGCGAGCGGATGCGGTCCCACTCGGCAGCGTGCCGGTCGAAATAGGCCTGCGCTGCCGCGGCACGGGCCGCCCGCACGGCGGCAAGCCTGGCGCGGTCGGCCCCCACGACAGGATCGGCCGGGTCCAGCCGGGCCGCCAGATCGCGGGCAATTTCAGCCACCGCGCCCCGTTCGGCCAGCCGGAAGAACGCCCAGGCCCCCTCCCGATGCCGTTCGACGAGGCCGGCCTCGGCCATCAGCTTGAGGTGCCGCGAGATGCGCGGCTGCGACTGGCCGAGAATGTCGGTAAGGTCCGAGACATTGAGCTCGCCATCGGCGAGCAGAGCCAGCAGGCGCAGCCTCGTCTCTTCGCCGGCGGCCCTCAATGCTGCCACGACGGAATCGAGGCTGGCACTGGCCGTCGTCTGGACGTCGATCAAAGCATTCAAG
>JBMOJG010000484.1:0-3350 GCA_049316925.1 Alsobacter sp.
AACGGCGCCATCAAGTTCCGCAGGATGCTGGGGCTGTTCGCCTTTTTCTACGGCGTCCTGCACATGGCCGCCTATGTGGCGTTCGACATGAATCTCGACGCCGCCGCGATCGTGAAGGACATCTGGAAGCGTCCGTTCGTCACCGTCGGCTTCGCGTCTCTGCTGCTGATGCTGCCGCTGGCGGTCACGTCGACCCGCGGCTGGGTCCTGCGCCTGGGTGGTGCGGCGTGGAGCCGCCTGCACCAGCTCGTCTATCCGGTCGCGATCCTTGGCGTCGTCCACTACTGGTGGTTGGTGAAGCGGGACGTCACCTGGCCGATGATCTACGGCGCGGTGCTGGCGGTCCTGCTGGGCTATCGGGCGTGGAAGCGTCTGCGCCCAAGGCCAGCCCGGGCGCGGGCCGGCGCCTGACCGGATCGGCCTGTGCGCGGGCGCACATCCGGTGGCCTTCCCCGACGGCATGGTGTGGTCATCACGACGCGCCTGCCGGGAACCACCGCCATGACCGCCACCGCCCCCTTCTCCGCCGCCCGCATCACCATCACGACGATGGCCGGTTTCGTGTTTGGCGGCGTGATCGGCGCGATCCTGCTCTGCGCCGCCAACTGGGCCTTCGCTGCCGAGCCGCTGGTGACGGCGCTGACGCTGAACTGACGCCTCAGTCGGCGATGCCGGCTGTTTCCACCACCGCCTGCAGGAGAACATCCGTCCCCGCCGTGGCCCATGCAGGCGAGATCGATTCGGCCTCATTGTGGCTGATGCCGTCGACGCAGGGCGTGAAGATCATCACCGCCGGGGCGATCCGCGCCATGTTGCAGGCATCATGGCCGGCGCCGGCGACGATGTCGCGGTGTCGGTAGCCCAACCGCTCGGCCGCACCCCTGACCGCGGCCACGCAGGCCGCATCGAATGCCACCGGCGGGCTGTCGAAGATCTGCTCGAGCTTGACGTCCAGCCCGCCCTTGCGTGCTGCCGCCGCAACCGCATCGCGCAGTTCGCGATCCATGGCGGCCAGCGTGGATGCGTCCGGGTGGCGAACCTCGGCGGTCATGAACACATGGCCGGGAATGACGTTGCGCGAATTCGGCTCCGACCGGATCAGGCCGACCGTGGCCATCGCCAGCGGCGGGTGGGCGAGGGCGATGCGGTTGACCGCCTCGACGATGCGCGCCGCGCCAAGCAGGGCATCGCGGCGGCGCGGCATCGGAGTCGAACCGGCATGGCTCTCGAACCCCGTCAGGGTGATCTCGTACCAGCACTGGCCCTGGCCATGGGTGACCACGCCGACATCGCAGCCCTCGTCCTCGAGGATCGGGCCCTGCTCGATGTGCAGCTCGAAATAGGCGCGCACCGGCCGCCCGCCGACCGGCTCGGGGCCCCGATAGCCGATGCGTTGCAGTTCGCCGCCCAGCGTCAGCCCGTCGCTGTCGGTGAGCGCGAAGGCCCAGTCGCGGTCGTAGATCCCGGCGAACACTCCGGAAGACAGCATGGCGGGGGCGAAGCGCGAGCCCTCCTCGTTGGTCCAGTTCACCACCTCGAGCGGGTGGCGGGTGCGGATGCCGAGGTCGTTGAGGGTGCGCACCACCTCCAGCGCGCCGAGCACGCCGAGCGGGCCGTCAAACTTGCCGCCGGTCGGCTGGGTGTCGAGATGGCTGCCCAACAGGACCGGCGGCAGCGACGGATCGCTCCCGGGACGGCGGGCGAACATGTTGCCCATGGCGTCGACCCCGACGGTGCAGCCCGCCGCCTCGCACCAGCCGGCGAAGAGGTCGCGCGCCTGCCGGTCGAGCTCGGTCAGTGTCAGCCGGTTGCATCCGCCCTTCGGCGTGGCGCCGATGGCCGCCATCTGCATCAGGCTGTCCCACAGGCGCGGGCCGTCGATGCGGAGATTGGTGCGGTCGGTCATGGCGGCTCCCGGGTGCGTTGCCGCGGAAGCTAGAAGCGTGCCGGCCGCCGGGTCAACCGGCCTCCGGCTCTGCCCGCACTGGTTTGAGCCGGCCCCGGCTTTGGCCGGCTTCGGCTTTAGCCGACAGGCAGGCAGGCGGGGCCGATCGGCTCGAAGCTCTTGTAGGTCAGGATGAACTCCTGGTGGCCGAGCTCCTCCGAGCGGGTTCGCCGGCCCTGGCCGAGGCCGATGATGCAGTCGACGATCTCGTCGCCGACCGCGTCCAGCGAGGCGCCGGTCTCGAGGATGCGGCCGGCATCCACGTCCATGTCGTCGCTCATCCGCCGGAAGGTCTCGGGGTTGGCGCAGATCTTCACCACCGGGGCGATGGCAGAGCCGACGACGGAGCCGCGCCCTGTGACAAACAGCACCACGTGGCTGCCGCAGGCGATCAGCTCGGCAATCTCGGCATTGTCGTTGATGTTGGGGAAGCCGAACCGGACCTCGCCGTCGGGCACGACATCGAGCAGGTACAGTCCGCCGCGCGGCGGCACGTCGCCGGGCTTGAGCAGGCCGCTGATCGGCGAGGCGCCGGACTTGGCGTAGGCACCCATCGACTTCTCCTCGATGGTTGTGAGCCCGCCATCGGCATTGCCTGGCGCGAAGGACCCGTAGCCGAGGGTGGCGTAGTAGCGGGCCGCCTTGGCGACGCTAGCCTCCAGCTCCAGCCCGAGCTCCGGCGTCCGCGCGCGGGCCGCCATGATGTGCTCGCAGCCGATCAGCTCACCCGTCTCCTCGAAGATGCAGGCGGCGCCCTGCGCGACCAGCCGGTCGAAGGCGCGCCCGGCAGCCGGGTTGCCGGTGATGCCGGAGGTGCCGTCCGAGCCGCCGCAGACCGTGCCGACGACGAGTTCGGACACCGCCATCGGTACCGTGGGGGCCTGCGTCAGCAGTGCCTGCTGCTCGGCCACCCAGGCGCGGCCCTCGGCGATCGATGCACGGGTGCCGCCGGTGGCCTGGATGGTGAGCGTCTTCACCGGACGGCCGGAGTCGCGCACGGCGCGCTCCAGCCCGTATTTGTTGAAGGCCTCGCAGCCGAGCGACACCAGAAGTACGGCGCCGACATTGGGATGGGTGCAGAGCGCCTCCATCATCCGCTGGGCATAATCGTTCGGGTAGCAGCCCGGAAAGCCGACGACGTGCACGCCCTGCTCGCGCAGCGGCAGCGCGATCTCGCGGGCAACGTGGTGGGCGCACTCGACCAGGTAGCCGACCGCCACCAGATTGCGCAGGCCCTTGCGACCGTCGGCACGCGGATAGCCCTGCATGGTCACTGTGCGGTCTCCGGCGGCTTGTGGGCGTCGAGCGTATAGGTCGGCGTGTAGGCGCTGACGACATTGTGGACATGCACATGGGCGCCCGGCGCGATCGCCGCGGTGGCGACGCCGATCGGCGCGCCGTATTT